>NZ_JBALQK010000159.1:54754-55233 GCF_036965845.1 Bacillus sp. JJ1127
TGTAGGTTACTTTTTATCCATGAATCAATACGTATGGGAATACCAGTGATTTACTCTATACTAAGTGTTGTTTTGATAGGAATAGCAATAGTGTTCAGAATAATAAATTTGATTAGGGAGGAATGATTATGGATTTACTAGTACTTAATTTAGTAGGTGGGTTTATAGCACTTTTAATAGGAGGAATCTTATATTACAGAAATCCAAAGCAGAAGTTTTTCTTAGTTTTAACGGTGATAGGGATAGTAAGTGTAATTACAACTGGAATTAGAATGTTTTTAAAATACATGATTAATTGATAAGTTTTATCGTTATTCCCATTATATTAGTTTGTATTGGCCTACTTATTGCTTATATGTCAGTAAGAAAGATCGAATAGATTTGTTAAATAAACTATATATACATCAATTAAAAAACCGACATAAAACCCCTCTTTTTAGGCGGGAGAGAGCATCTATTCATGCATAGAAGCGGTCAGG
>NZ_JBALQK010000160.1:0-8253 GCF_036965845.1 Bacillus sp. JJ1127
TGTTTATATTGTTTTTTCTTTGAATGTAACAGACGAGATCTGATGATATGTAAATATAAGATGATAAAAGGAGTACAGCATGATTAATATGTCACTAAGGGCGTTTAAAATCCAAATGTATTATTTATTAGGCATAATGTTATTAGGGTGGGCAATAACACCTTTTTCTGCTCACTTTTTAGGTATGGGAATTGGACTTATTGTTAGTATGTATTGCGTTTGGATTTTAGGAAGACGCATTGAAAAGCTTGGAGATAGTGTTGTAAAAAAAACGAAGGCACCAACGCTCGGTATGATTAATCGATTTGCGGCAGCAATACTTGGTGCAATTATTATGTATGAGATCGAACACCATATGGTCATGTGGGCATTTGCTGTTGGTATTATGGGTGGTTATTTCTTAATCGTAATAAATTTAGGGTATTACAGCATGAAAGATGAGAAGAAATAGATAAATATAAAGTGAAACTTNNTCCCTCACTGATTATTAGCCCTCATCAATCGGGCTTTTACGGGCAGTTTATCTCTCACCTAACTTCTTTAGAAAAGTGGAAGCGGCTCGCTCAGAATCGCAGGACGCTCGCGCCAAAGGCAGAGAGGCGCTTTTTTCCTCGTCTGAGGGGGGAAACAACCGGAGATTCTAGCCGCTAGAGCTGGACAATGCTTTCGCCGAATTTTGAGGTGGGAGTATTACTGTCCGCGAATAGCGGGATAAATTGAAAAAACGGCATAAAACCTTTCTTTTTGGGTGGAAGAGGGCATCCGGCGATGGATAGGAGCGGTTAGTGCCTTTTTCCGCCCCATGCCATGTGAAAACAAAAGGAGAAAGAGAGTGGGGAATTTGTTTTTGTTTCCAAAGCTGCGATTTATATGTTGAAAAATCCAAGTGGATATAAAGAAAGAGGCTTACGACAAAATCGTAAGCCTCTTTTTATTGTAAGTATGTGTAACCTGCAAAGCCGCATTGGGTTTTGTCGGTGAGTACGCGTGCTTTTTAGGTTACAACAAACTTATTCATATGAGTAAAGGGTCATTCATACAGTAAAAGGTAAATTAAGCGATTGGACCGCCAAGGTTGATAATGCTTTCAGAAACGCTATTGAACTTCTTGAAGTTTTCTTTGAATTTGCCAGCAAGTTCAAGTGCTTTTGCTTTGTAAGCAGATTTATCAGCCCATGTTTGTTCAGGCATTAGTACTTCATCAGGCACACCAGGTACATGAAGTGGAACTTCAAGACCGAAAATGTCATGTTTTGCTGTTTCCACTTTATCAAGTTCACCATTTAGTGCAGCTTGCACCATTGCGCGAGTGTAACCTAAGTTCATACGTTTTCCAACGCCGTATTCGCCACCAGTCCAGCCAGTGTTTACTAAGAATACTTTTGCATCGTGTTTCTCGATTTTTTCACCAAGCATTTCCGCATAGCGAGATGCGTCAAGCGGTAAGAATGGTGAACCGAAGCAAGTTGAGAATGTAGCTTGCGGAGATGTAACACCGCGCTCAGTTCCTGCTAGTTTACTAGTGTAACCACTTAAGAAATGGTACATAGCTTGTTCTTTCGTTAACTTACTGATTGGAGGCAATACGCCAGATGCATCAGCAGTTAAGAAAATAATTGTATTTGGATGTCCTGCAACACTTGGTAATACGATATTGTCAATCGCATGGATTGGGTATGCAGCACGTGTATTTTCCGTTAATGCTGTATCATTATAATCTGCAACGCGTGTTTGGTTGTCAACTACAACGTTTTCTAATACTGATCCAAACTTAATTGCATCAAAGATTTGTGGCTCTTTTTCGTGAGAAAGGTTAATACATTTTGCATAGCAACCGCCTTCAATATTGAATACACCATTATCAGACCAGCCGTGCTCATCATCACCAATTAATTTACGTTGTGGATCAGCTGATAATGTTGTTTTACCTGTTCCAGATAAACCGAAGAATAAGGCTACGTCACCTTCTTCACCTACGTTTGCAGAGCAGTGCATAGAAAAGATATCTTGTTCTGGAAGTAAGAAGTTCATGATGGAGAAGATAGATTTTTTCATTTCTCCAGCGTATTCTGTACCACCGATTAGTACGATACGTTTTTCAAATGAAATCATAATAAATGCTTCAGAGTTTGTGCCGTCAATTGCTGGATCTGCTTTAAAGTTTGGTGCAGAAACAATTGTAAACTGTGCTTCATGATTTTTTTCTTCTTCTTCAGTCGGACGAATAAATAATTGATGTACGAATAAATTGTGCCATGCATATTCGTTAACAACTTGAATTGGAAGACGATAGTTACGGTCAGCACCAGCGAATCCTTTAAATACGAATAGTTCATCTTTTTCTTTTAAGTATTCTAACACTTTTGTATATAATTTATTAAAATGTTCTTCAGAAATCGGTTGGTTTACAGATCCCCAAGCAATTTTGTCTGCAACCGATGCTTCTTTCACAATAAATTTGTCTTTAGGAGAACGTCCTGTATATTTACCTGTTGAAGCAGAAACAGCGCCAGTAGAAGTTAATTTTCCTTCGTTTCTCATTAATACTTTTTCCACTAACTGTGGAACGCTTAGTTGAACCTGTGCATTGCTTCCGTTCAGTAATTCATGTAATCCAATTTGGACATTCACAGTACTCATATTTATATACCATCCTTTTCATTTTATGAAATGTTTCTCGTAATCCCACTAAGAGTATAACACAATCATATAAATAATGTATACTATTTATTTATTTTTGTTTGTGCGAATGCAATATTTTCCTATTAATATTTTGCTCGAAATACACTGCGAAAAACTTGTAGGAATATGTGAATATTAATTGACAAATGAATGTCATTTCTTTAGTATAGGTTGGGACGGATACTCTCTTATCCCGAGCTGGCGGAGGGACAGGCCCGATGAAGCCCAGCAACCTCACTTGTAATGGTAATAAACAAGTGAATAGGTGCTAAAACCTGTGCGAGGCTAAAGGTCTCGAACGATAAGAGCGAAGGGCAAAAAGCAGTATGCAAGTAGCAAATTAAACCTTTCCTCTATATAATAGGAAAGGTTTTTCTTTATACTTGTGTGGGAATATATGAATGTCGCAGTTTGTGGCAAGTTAAGGATGAGTTCCGTACAATATATACAATTACTGTAGGGAGGTTTACCACATGACAAAACAACGTCATCTATTCACATCTGAGTCTGTAACTGAAGGACATCCAGATAAAATTTGTGACCAAATTTCTGATTCAATTTTAGATGCGATCTTAGAAAAAGACGCAAACGCACGTGTAGCTTGTGAAACAACAGTAACAACTGGTTTAGTATTGGTAGCGGGGGAAATTACGACTTCTACTTATGTAGATATTCCAAAAATCGTTCGCGAAACAATCCAAGGTATCGGTTATACTCGTGCAAAATACGGATTCGATGCAGAAACTTGTGCAGTTTTAACATCTATCGATGAGCAATCTGCTGACATCGCTATGGGTGTTGACCAAGCGTTAGAAGCACGTGAAGGTCAAATGACTGACGCTGAGATTGAGGCAATTGGTGCAGGAGACCAAGGTTTAATGTTTGGTTTCGCATGTAATGAAACAAAAGAATTAATGCCACTTCCAATCTCACTTGCTCACAAATTAGCTCGTCGTTTAACGGAAGTTCGTAAAGATGAAACATTAGAATATTTACGTCCAGACGGTAAAACGCAAGTTACAGTTGAGTATGATGAAAATGGTAAGCCAGTACGCATCGATACAATTGTAATTTCTACACAGCACCATCCAGAAGCTACATGGGAACAAATCGATCGTGACTTAAAAGAGCACGTAATTAAAGCTGTAGTACCAGCAGAATTAATGGATGAAGAAACGAAATTCTTCATTAACCCAACTGGCCGCTTTGTAATCGGTGGACCACAAGGGGATGCTGGTTTAACAGGACGTAAAATCATCGTTGATACTTACGGTGGATACGCTCGTCACGGCGGCGGTGCATTCTCTGGTAAGGATGCAACAAAAGTTGACCGTTCTGCAGCATACGCAGCTCGTTATGTTGCGAAAAACATCGTAGCAGCTGGTCTTGCTGACAAAGCAGAAGTACAACTTGCATACGCAATCGGCGTAGCACAACCGGTATCAATTTCAGTTGATACATTCGGCACTGGCAAAGTATCTGAAGAAGTACTAGTGGAACTAGTTCGTAACAACTTCGATCTTCGCCCAGCTGGTATCATCAAAATGTTAGACTTACGTCGCCCAATTTACAAACAAACAGCAGCTTACGGCCACTTCGGACGTACTGATGTAGATCTTTCATGGGAACGTACAGACAAAGCAGCAGCTTTAAAAGAGCAAGCTGGTCTATAATATAGGAAGAAAAAGCTTTGCGCCTTCGCGCAAAGCTTTTTTATTTGTAAAAATACATAAAGCTCCCTTTATTAGCAGATTGTAAATAACGTTGTAATGTATGTAATGCATACCCAGGACTTTTTATAAGCCCCCCACTTCAAAACGTGTTAGCGTTTAAGTGGTGGATAGTTGACTACTTCGACACATGAACCACAATATACTTCACCCTCAAGCTCAATATATTTCTTTATATTTGTCATCCCGCTTGCGGGTAATGGCATATGAATCCACGATTTTTCATAAGTTTCAATCTCTTTACCACATGATTTACAAAGTGTTGGCTTTTTCCAGAACATTGGTCATCATCCTTTCTTCTGGCGAGCTTTTCCAGCACAAAATGCACTGCATAGTAAAAATAGTGTTGCAAATCCCCAGCCACCAATTGCTGAATATGGAACAGCATCCTTTAGCGCCATTCCAGCACTGATGGAAGCGACAAATAGAAGGATAAATACCGTTGTGAGTTTTTTATAAAGTTCCATGAACGAGCCCCCTAATTATGAAAAATTATTTGGTATATATCAGATTGCTTCGTGCGAATTTAAATGCAATGAAATAAATAGCGAGTAAGAGAGGAATTGCTGTACTTGTTAAGTATGTACGGTTAGAATCATAGGACCTCTTTTTTATGGTTATATATACCAATATTGTATCATAATGTTTTAGGCGTCCACTAGATAATTATGTAAATGTGATGTACTGCACATTTGAGAGAACTTCTATCATATCTTTCGAGAGGACTCCCACCTCTAAACATATGTGAAGGTGGTGAGGTGAATCGAAAAAATATATTATTTTCAAGCTAAAAATATAGAAACATACGTTCTTGTTTTGGTATAATACCCTTAACAAGGAGGTGAAAAAATGACAACGGAAAATCAAATAAATTATAAAACTCTTCAGATTTGGATTAAAAAAGGACATCGTATGTATTCTTATTTTCAAGAATCTTGCCAAAACGCTAAAAACATGTATAACACGACAAACTTTTATATACGACAAGTGTATACAGGTTTGACACAAGATAAGGAATTGCAACCCTTACAAAAAGAAGTTTTGGATACAATTGATAAAAACATTGGGAAGATGAATGGTGCACAACTTCTTACCTATCAAAAGAAATTGGGAAAAGAGAAAACAAAACTAAAAGAAAAACAAAAAGAAGTGAAATGTAATTTGTTTTCAGAACCAACTACAGAAAAACCTTATGTAGATTATCATTTTCTGGATGCATTATTTAAAGCGATGATTCAGAAGGATTATCGTGCTTTGCCTACGCAATCTAGTCAATCAATCATGAAAAATGTATTCCAAAATTGGAAGTCTTTTTTTGCTAGTTTAAAAAATTATAAAAAGAATCCCAACAAATATACTGGAAAACCTAGAATTCCAAAGTATATTCGTTCTTCTGAAAAGGAAGTCTTGTATACAAATCAAGATTGTGTCATTAAAAATGAAAAGTTTTTAAAGTTTCCAAAGACAAAATTGCAATTAAACATTGGGAAATTGGGGTTTACTGAAGGTAAACTGAAGCAAGTTCGTGTTATCCCAAAATACAATGGATATGTGGTGGAGTTAGTGATAGATGTTCCTTTAGGACACCAATCCGTTGAAGAGAATGGTCGTTATATGAGTATTGATTTAGGGATTGATAACCTTGCAACCATCGTAACAAACACAGGGATGAAGCCTGTACTTGTTAAGGGCAAACATGTCAAAAGCATAAATCAATATTACAATAAAATGAAGAGCCATTTTACAAGTGTTTTAAGACAAGGTAAACAAATAAATGAAGGACCTTTCACTTCTAAAAGAATAGAAAAACTTCATCAAAAGCGTTACCTGAAAATAAAAGACATCTTCCATAAAGCGAGTCATCATATTGTAAAACTAGCTCAAGAAGAGGAAGTTTGCAAAATCGTTATTGGTCAAAACAAAAGTTGGAAACAAGAAACGGATATGGGAAAGAAAAATAACCAAACATTTTGCCATATCCCGCATAGTTTATTGATTCAAATGATTACATACAAAGCAAATGCGGTAGGCATTCAAGTTGTTGTAATCGAGGAATCCTACACATCAAAAGCAAGTTTTCTAGATCATGACTGTATTCCAACGTATGGAACAAATGACCAAAATGCAACTTTTTCAGGAAAACGAATGAAGCGTGGTATGTATCGTTCTGCAAAAGGAATCGGAATCAACGCAGATGTAAACGCTGCGGCTAATATTTTACGAAAAGTAGTCCCGAATGCATGGACAAACGGGATAGAGGGGTTAGGCGTGAAACAGCTCGCTAGTGTGTTAACTCCACTGACGTTAATCGTCCGTTAGGTCGAAACGTTAGAAACCCCCACTTCAAGCTTTGCTAAGTGGGGGAGTATTCATACGATATGATAAAATGAAGAATAGTTCATCAGAAGGAGAGAAGAGAAATGAGCGTAACAGAACATAAAAAACAAGCGCCAAAAGAAGTACGCTGTAAAATTATCACAATCTCTGATACACGTACAGAAGAAACAGATAAGAGTGGTAAGTTATTAAAAGAACTATTAATAGAAGCAGGGCATAAGGTGACAGCTTATGAAATTGTGAAAGATGATAAAGAAAGCATTCAGCAAGCTGTATTATTTGGCTATCATCAAGAGGATGTTGATGTTGTATTAACAAACGGAGGAACAGGTATTACAAAGCGTGATGTGACGATTGAAGCTGTTTCGGTATTATTAGATAAAGAAATCGTTGGTTTTGGTGAGTTGTTTCGTATGATTAGTTACTTAGAGGATATCGGAAGTGCAGCGATGTTAAGTCGAGCAATTGGGGGAACAATTGGCAGAAAAGTTGTTTTTTCAATGCCGGGTTCTAGCGGAGCCGTTCGTCTTGCGATGAATAAATTGATTTTACCAGAGCTAGGACACATTACATTTGAGTTGTACCGTCAATGAAAAAAATAGCTGGCATTGTATTAGCAGGTGGTATGTCGAGACGTTTTGGGGAGCCAAAAGCATTAGCAAATTGGCAAGGGCATACTTTTATCGAACAGATCGTTAAGGTAATGAAAACGACCATCCAAGATGTAGTTGTGATTACTCATCCTAATATAAAAGAAAGAATGGTTACTTTAGTTGAGGTTCCTGTTATAGAAGATATTCCTTCTTACCGTGGGAATGGTCCACTTGCTGGAATTGTATCAGGAATGGAACAAATTAAGGCGGAATGGTATATCGTTTCTCCTTGTGATACGCCAAATGTTTCAAGTGAGTGGACTACGGAATTAGTAGGGCAAATGAGTGATGACTATGAGGCGATTGTTCCAATTATAGATGGAAGGAAACAGCCATTATTAGCGGCGTATCACTGGAGTGTGAAAGAGAAAATCTATACACTGCTAGAGGAAGACAAACGAAGCATGGGACAACTTTTATCACAGTGTAACGTAAAGTATGTGATAGGAGAAGAAATAAATATGCCAAAAGAATGGTTCGTGAATGTGAATACGAAAGAAGAATATATACAGTTGCATAAAAAAGGAGCTGAGTAGTTCCAGCGCCATCAAGTTAAGAAATATATTCTTTCCCAAAACAATATTTACAGTAATTTATGAGGAGTAAACACCCTTCCGCCACATGATAATTCACTTTTGAAAATTGATAAAGAAATTTAATGAGCGGTTATATCAATATGCTAGTGTAAAGATTAAAAGTGTGATATCAGCTAAATGTTTACAAATCTAAATTTTGAAATATAATAAATTTAGAGTGAAAAAATACAGTTCGGTTGGTAGTCCGGACGCAATAATTTAATAATTATTGTCAATAACCTTCCCCCCTGGGATGTCCATCACTCATGTAATAAA
>NZ_JBALQK010000161.1:0-11712 GCF_036965845.1 Bacillus sp. JJ1127
ATAAAGTGAAACCTTAATCAGTGGTTTTTTCTTCATCCCCCCACTAATCATTAGTTAAACCAATCGGTTTTTTACAGGCAGCCCGACTCCACCAAACTTCTTTGTTTTCTCCGGATTTTGAGATGAGGGTCTTACTGCCCGCAAATAGTGGGATTAATTGAATGAACTAGAAAAAGAAAATGAAATTGGGAGGGGTACGATGACGCAACTCGATTCTTTGCATCCAGTTGTAGAAAAGATAATCAATAATATTGAGAAGGTGATGGTTGGAAAACGAAAGGAAATTACCCTGATCTTGGCGGCTCTCTTAGCTGAAGGTCATGTACTATTAGAAGATGTTCCAGGTGTTGGGAAAACAATGATGGTACATGCCCTTGCCAAATCCATCGATGCAGATTT
The DNA here is from genome assembly GCF_036965845.1 of Bacillus sp. JJ1127. Lineage (NCBI taxonomy): Bacteria > Bacillati > Bacillota > Bacilli > Caryophanales > Bacillaceae > Bacillus > Bacillus sp. JJ1127. The sequence continues at coordinate 400 of NZ_JBALQK010000161.1, forward strand.
CAAAAGGATTCAATTCACTCCTGATTTACTGCCATCAGATGTAACAGGTGTTTCTATTTATAATCCGAAAGAATTACAATTCAAATTTATGTCAGGACCTATTATGGGAAATATTGTACTAGCTGATGAAATTAACCGTACATCACCGAAAACGCAATCAGCCTTGCTTGAAAGTATGGAGGAAGGCAATATAACAGTAGATGGGATAACAAGACCTTTACCGAAACCATTTTTTGTAATAGCTACACAAAACCCAATTGAGTATGAAGGAACATATCCTTTACCAGAAGCTCAGCTTGACCGCTTCTTACTAAAGTTAAAAATGGGCTATCCCACACCGGAAGAAGAGTTTGAAGTTTTAAACCGTACAGAAAAAACAAAGCCTATTTCTCATCTACAAGCTGTTATTACAATAGGAGAATTACTACACTTACAACAAAACATACGGGAAATATATACGGCCAAAGCCATCAAGCACTACATCGTAAAACTCGTTAATCAAACCCGCTCTTATAACTCCGTTCAATTAGGAGCTAGTCCGCGTGGTTCCATTGCTTTAATGAAAGCATCACAGGCATATGCGCTCATAAATGGCAGGGACTATGTCATTCCTGATGATGTTAAATTTTTAGCGCCATATGTTTTGTCCCACAGACTCATTTTAAAAATAGAGGCGAAATTTGAAGGGATAACACCAGAAAGTATCATTACAAAAATTCTCGCCCGGACTCCAGTTCCGGCTCAAAAGGCAAAAAACTCCTGATGAAACAGCTATTACGAGTAGTTCATAACGTCGTAAAGCTATCGGTAATTGTTTTATTCATTGCTTTAACATTTCTATACACCATGTTACAAGGAGAATTCGTAAGTTGGTTTCTATTTTACAGCTTTATTCCTTTCGGTCTTTATTCATTACTGTTTCCCTTTTGTGCCCTATGGAACGCCGAGGTGAGACGCATAACAGATCAAAAGGAGTACACGGCCGGACAGCAATTTTTAGGCACTATTACAATAAAGCGAAAAATCCCCTTTCCCTTGTTTTATTTAATTGTAGAAGAAGTACTACCTATGGGATTCAAAAACTGCAAACAATCAAAAAAAGCAAAAGTATTATTATTTCCAGGATTCAAACGAAATATTTCATATCAATACGCAATCGACGCACTCCCTAGAGGGGAACACAACTTTTCGAGTGTACGTGTAAAAACTGGTGATGTATTTGGGATTATTGAAAAAGAGACAACCTTTTCAGTTCCCGATAAATTTTTAGTTTATCCTCAATATATAGACATAACTTATAGACAAGTGGAAAGCTATTTCGAACAAGGAACGCTTTCCTCAAATGTGAATGTAGCAAGAGATGCGACAATTTCAGCTGGTGTCAGAGACTATAAACCCGGTGACCGTTTTTCATGGATCGATTGGAAGGCAACTGCTCGAAAAAACAACATTATGACAAAAGAGTTTGAGCAACAGCGAAGTCATGATGCCGTAATTTTTATGGACAGAACGCCCTCTCCCATGTTTGAATTAGTTGTTACGTTTACAGCTTCTCTCTTGAGATCTATCTTAAAACATGATTCACAAACATCATTCATATCCACCGGAAAAGAACAAACCATTTTCTCTTTACATCATGCAGAGACACAATTACAACAAATTTTCTGTCATTTAGCAAAAGTACAAGCAGACAATATGTTCCCGCTCTCTCAAACTATAGAAATGGAGTTAAAGAAAATCTATCAACCAATAACATTCGTACTTGTGACAAGTAATCTTTCTCCCGATATTCAAAAAATTGCTGAAAGTATGTCAATGAAAAACAGTAGGCTCATGATATTTGTCGTCAAAGAAAAAGCACATCAATTCTCAAATCGGGAGCTAAACGTACTCGAAACACTGCGAAAACGAAAAATATTTGTGAAAGCGGTTTATGGGAATCATTATGCAAATGTATTTTTTGGGGTGAGCAAATGAGAACATTACCTTCAAATAATAAACGAGATATTAGTAGTTTCCTAATGCACATATTCGGTTTTCTCATTTTATTAGAATGGTTAAGGCCACTTATAGAAGTTACAGACATGGTAAGACTGAATCTCTTTACAGGATTTATAGGAATTTGCTTCGTTCTCTCTTTTTTTCAAGTGCGATTTCAAATTTCTATAAAGATTGTAGCCATCTTATTTATGATTCATTCAGTAGATTATAAGGGAAGCTTTATTCATCCTGCCTGGTTGATAGAATTCTTGTCTGATTTTTCTCGTAATATCACTCTTCTCTTTCAAGCAAACTGGTGGGATCTTTCCAAAGTCTTTCAGACCTTCTTATTTTTTCTAGTGCTCTGGTTTTTGTGCTTCCTCATCCTCTATTGGATTATTCGCCAAAAACGTGGGCTCTTATTTCTTACCTTAACCATTATTTATATCACAATTTTTGATATATCCGGATTACACGACATGAATAGAGCGATTATCCGTACAATTATAACTGGTTTTTTCATGCTCAGTCTTCTCCATACTGAGCGCATAAAAACGTCCGAAAACCTACAAAAGTACACCAAATTTGCACCGAGATTACTCGTACCGACTGCTGTATCTATTATACTTGCGATAACCCTTGGATATTTCGCTCCAAAACCTGGTCCTCAATGGTCTAATATTGATACTTTCTTAAAATTTGATTCACCTTCAGCTAATAAGGAAACAGAAATCAGCAAATCTGGTTACAGTATGGATGACTCTCAATTAGGCGGTCCTTTTAAATGGGACGACACAATTGTTTTCACGGCGCAAATGCAAAACAGTCAATATTGGAGAGTGGAAACAAAAGACTTTTATACCGGAAAGGGTTGGGAAATTTCTGAAACTCCAAAAAAAATTTCTTTTAAGAATAAAAACAACGTAGTGAGTTGGTATGAGCCTAATACAAAAACGGAAACTACCGAAGCGATTATCACCATGCAAAAAGACTACCCTCACCTTATTTATCCCGCAGGATTAGTATCGGTTGAGGCTACTTCTAATGCATCATTCAGTGCAGATCCCTTTTCAGAAAAAATCTATGTGATGAAAGACAATTATTCCACTACCTTAAACAAATACAAGGTAGCTTATGAGACTCCTTATTTTTCTACTGAAAACTTAAAAGCTGTAAAAGCAGCGGAGGGTCTAGAGGCAAGCCCTTATTTCATAGCAAAGTATACACAACTACCCGACTCATTACCAAAGAGGGTAAAAGATTTGGCGATAAATCTTACAAAAGATAAAAACAATCGATATGATCAAGTATTAGCTATCGAAAGCTACTTCGCAGATAATTCCTTTGTATATGAAATAGAACATGTTAAGGTTCCCGGAAAGGATCAAGATTATACAGATCAGTTTATCTTCGATACAAAAAGCGGATACTGTAATAATTTTTCAACATCTATGATTGTTTTACTTCGCTCTATCGGAATTCCCTCACGCTGGGTGAAAGGATATACAGGAGGCACTCTTGAAAACAAATTGACTGATTCAGAGTATAAGAACATTTACACAATCACTAATAAAAATGCTCACTCTTGGGTGGAAGTATACTTTCCGGGATACGGATGGGTCCCGTTCGAACCAACAAAAGGTTTTAACAATCCGTATAACTTCACACACGATACTTCAGCTCCCGCCTCACAAAATAGCGCAACCACGGTACCTAGCAACGAAGAGATTCCCCAGCAAAACGAAGGAGTAAAACAAAAGAATGTAATAGAGAATACGGAAGTTCCATCTAACGGAAAGATTGTCGATTCAAAAAAAACGTTTTCATGGTGGTATTTGTTCCTTTGTATTATATCAATGAGCATACTTAGCTATGTCCTCTTTACTACTAGAATAAAGTGGTTCGCATTTTTTATCCTTTTCTTCTATAAATACCGAAAGGGAGATGCTGTTTATTCAAAGGCATACAACGCACTTTTAAAACAACTGGCGAGAAACGGCATTCCCCGCAATGAGAGTCAAACATTGAGAGAATATGCAATCCATGTAGATACCCTTTACAATTCGACTGATATGCAAAAACTCACTCTTAGTTTTGAAAATGCTATTTATCAAAAAAATCATGCCGCATCGGAATGGAACAAATCTGTACAATTATGGGAAAAACTCATAAAAAAAGCATCCTCTCCGCCCAAGTCAAATGAATTCGATACGGTAATTTGATTGAAAAATGCCCTGTTTGAATGAATCAGACTTTTATAAGCATCCCGATTCCCACCTAACTTCTTTGTTTTCATCAAATTTTAAGGTAGGGATCTTACTGACCGCAAATAGCGGGATAAGTTGAAACTTTAACCGGTGGGGGTTTTCTTCATCCCCCACTGATTAAAACTTTACTTTAGAAAAAGACTTATGTAATAATTTCAGCATATCTCCCATATTAAAAGGCACATCTTTTCTTACATACTCAGCAAATTCAGAAACTATGCGCAATGTTTCAATACTTTCAATCGGATGATCCCCTGCTGCACTTTCAGCAGAAAGCATGACAGCATTTGTCCCATCTAGTACGGCTTGAAACACATCGGTTACTTCAGCCCTTGTAGGAATAGAATTCTCCACCATAGATTGTAGCATTTGGGTTGCCGTAATTACATATGTATTTGTATGATTACACTCTTGAATCATTATTTTTTGTAGAAGCGGGATAAATTGATACGGTAATTCCACCCCTAAATCTCCTCTTGCAATCATAATTCCCTCTGCTTCTTTACATATAGATTGAAAATTTTCGATAGCTTCCATTGTTTCAATTTTAGCAATTAAGTTGGGAGAAGTTTCTTTTTTTAGGTGTATAAATTCTCGAATTTCCTTTATATGAGAAGCTTGTCGAACAAATGAACACGCAATAAACTCTACGTCCTCTCCCAAAAGAAACTGAATATCTTTTTTATCTTTCTCTGTAATAGCTGGTAAATTAACAATTGTACCTGGCAAATTCACCCCTTTATGAGAGGCAATATCACCGCCTACCTTTACTTTCGTCTCTATTTTTTCCGCACTTATTTTTTCAACAACCAATTCAACTTCTCCATCATTAATTAGAACTCTACTTCCGACCTTTACATCATTAACAATTCCAGCATAATCAACGCTTACTCCCTCGTTACTTCCTGAAACTGAATGCATGTATAAAGTAAAAGTAGCTCCTGTTTGAAGAGTAATGCGCTCTCCCTCAATCGCACCCAATCTGATCTTAGGACCTTGTAAATCACCTAAAATTTTGATGGAATCATCTAATGATCTTACTAAACGAATTACTTCCCTATGACTTTCATGTAAACCATGTGATAAATTTAACCTCACGATGTTCATACCATTTTTTATTAACTGAGATAATGTATCTTTATTATTACTAACCGGTCCAATTGTACAAATTCGATCAATTGTCATATTTTGCACCATCCTTTTTATTTATAATTCCCAATAAAAAGGAAAAAACGACACTTTACAGACATTAATTACAGTGACATTTAGCAGTTATGATCACACAATCAATTTAAGATTGCTAAATGGTTACTTACAGGTTCTTTGTTAATTTATATTATTAAATTTGTTGAAATAATATAAATGTAAATTTTAGTAGTAAAAAAGCCCTGATACCAGTAGTATCAAGGCTTCCCACTCTTAGTAAAGAGACATATATTGATCGCGTTCCCATTGGTGAACTTGCGTGCGGAACATATCCCACTCAATTTCTTTTGCTTCGATGAAGTGCTCAAGTAAATGCTCACCTAATGCACCACAGATGATTTCGTTAGATTGTAATGTAACTAATGCTTGCGCTAATGTTGCTGGTAAGTCAACGATACCTGCTTCTTCGCGCTCTTCTTTTGTCATTACGTAGATGTTACGATCTACTGCAGCTGGCGGAGTTAATTTATTTTTAATTCCGTCAAGACCTGCTGCTAATAATGTTGCCATTACTAAATATGGGTTTGCAGCTGGGTCAACACTACGTACTTCTACACGTGTACTTACACCACGAGATGCTGGAATACGTACTAATGGGCTACGGTTTTGTGCAGACCATGCTACGTAACATGGTGCCTCATAACCAGGTACTAAACGTTTGTAAGAGTTTACAGTTGGGTTTGCTACCGCTGTAAATGCTGGTGCGTGTTTTAAAATACCTGCGATGAAATGACGCGCATCATCACTTAACTGTAAATCACCGTTTTGATCATAGAATACGTTTTCTCCATTTTTGAATAGTGATAAGTTACAGTGCATACCTGAACCGTTCACTCCAAATAATGGTTTTGGCATAAATGTTGCGTGTAAACCGTGTTTACGAGCGATTGTTTTTACAACAAGCTTGAATGTTTGAATGTCATCACATGAACGAATTGCGTTTGCATATTTAAAGTCAATTTCGTGTTGACCTGGTGCAACCTCATGGTGAGACGCTTCAATTTCAAAGCCCATTTCTTCAAGTTCAAGAACGATATCACGACGACAGTTTTCTCCTAGATCCATTGGCGCAAGGTCGAAGTATCCGCCGTTATCATTTAGCTCTAATGTTGGATTTCCTTTTTCATCAACTTTGAATAGGAAGAACTCTGGTTCTGGTCCAAGGTTGAATTCAGTAAATCCTAGTGCTTCCATTTCTTTCAACATACGTTTTAAGTTGTTACGTGGATCACCTTCAAATGGAGTGCCATCAGCGTTGTAAATATCGCAAATCAGGCGAGCTACTTTACCTTTTTCAGCAGTCCAAGGGAATATTACCCAAGTGTCTAAATCCGGATATAAGTACATATCAGACTCTTCAATACGTACGAATCCTTCAATAGAAGATCCATCAAACATCATTTTGTTATCTAGTGCTTTCGTTAACTGACTAACTGGAATCTCTACGTTTTTAATACTTCCTAAAAGATCCGTAAATTGTAAACGGATATACTTTACATTCTCTTCTTTCGCTAAACGGAAAATATCTTCTCTAGTGTACTTAGCCATTATAAATTCCTCCTTAGTCCCTTTAAACACCTTCAGAATCAGTAATCTTTAGTGAAAAAACCTTGAAATATCACCTTGTCGTAATGATGTTCGATTAAATCTGCCTGTATGCTGCAGTTCATCACGAAGAATTTTACGAAGCTCGGCCTTTGAAATTTCTTTCGTTTCCTCTTTTACTTTCACTGCTTCTGTTTGATTTTCTTTCATTTGTAATACTTGTTTAATACCAGCCATATTTAAGCCTTGATCTAACAAATCTTTAATTTCTAGCAACTTATCTACATCGTTAAATGAAAACAATCTACGATTTCCCTTTGTACGAGTTGGGAAAATTAAATTGTGCTCTTCATAGTAGCGAATTTGACGAGCAGATAATTGTGTTAAATCCATTACAATACCAATAGGAAACAGCGGGGCAGAACGTCTATCTTCTTTCATTGTTTCAGTTCCTCCTTCGCCTTAACTGCTTCTCATTCTATATCATGTTATGTTTAGTGTCAATAGATGTTAGCTTTTCTTACATCGTTTTTTATAAATTTTTTTATTCTTTTTTTAAAATGTCACAAATACCTGCTTCTATGCAAAAAAGCTGTCGAGATCGACAGCTTTTTCCTTACAAAATTGTTAATAGATTTTTTTCAATCAACGCATCAATTGCAGAGCAAATCGCAATCTTCACGTGAGAATAAGTTAATCCACCTTGTACATAAGCAACATAAGGCGCACGAATCGGACCGTCTGCTGATAATTCAATGCTTGCACCTTGAATAAACGTACCTGCAGCCATAATAACATCATCTTCATAACCTGGCATATAGTTCGGGTACGGTGTAAAGTGTGAATTGATTGGAGATGCGTATTGAATCGCCTGACAAAATGCAACCATACGCTCTTTATCATCAAATTGAACAGACTGAATCAAATCCGTTCTTGCAGCATTCCAAGTTGGTGATGTATTCATTCCTAGCTTTTCTAAAAATGCCGCTGTAAAAATCGCTCCTTTTAGCGCTTGTCCTGCTACATGAGGCGCCAAGAAGAAACCTTGATACATTTCCTGCAAACTATATAAAGAAGCACCTGCTTCCGCTCCAATCCCCGGAGACGTTAAACGATACGCACAAGCTTCTACATATTGCTCTTTCCCAACAATGTAACCACCTGTTTTTACAATTCCACCACCTGGGTTTTTAATAAGAGATCCCGCCATTAAGTCCGCACCAACATGACATGGCTCTAACTCCTCCACGAACTCTCCATAACAGTTGTCTACAAACACAATAACATCTGGCTTGATTTTCTTTACAAATGAAATCATCTCTTTAATTTCCGCAACAGTAAATGAAGGACGATTCGCATAGCCTTTTGAACGCTGAATTCCAATCATTTTTGTCTTATCATGGATGGCAGCTTGTACAGCTTTAAAATCAACACGTCCTTCATCTGCTAACGGAACCGCATTGTAACCAATATTATATTCTTTGAAAGAACCAACACCCTTACCACGTACGCCAACAATTTCTTCTAACGTATCATATGGTTTCCCTGTTATATATAATAACTCGTCATTCGGACGCAATATACCAAATAAAGCTGTTGAAATTGCATGTGTACCTGAAATAATTTGCGGACGAACAAGACCTGCCTCCGCTCCAAATACATCAGCATACACTTTTTCTAACGTGTCACGGCCGATGTCATCATAACCATACCCCGTTGTTGGGATAAAGTGCGAATCACTAATTTTATGTTTACGAAAACTTTCTAATACGCGAAATTGATTACTCTCAATCACTTCATCTACACGTTTATGTATATCTACAATTTGACTTTCCACTTCTTTTACAATCGGAGCGATTCTTGCTCCATTTTCCAAACGATCAAACATTGTTATTCTCTTCTCCTTTTTCCACTAAAAATCTCTTTAATTGTCCATTCAGCGGGGAATGAGCAAATATATACCCTGTACACTCATACACAAATTCATCTTCTTTGAATTCCATCCCGGTTAATACCGTTTCTGTTTTTACAAGCGTTAATAATCTACCTTCACTTGGAGGAATCATAGCCTTATACGGTTCCATCGTTTCCATCATCTTCGTTTCTACTGATCCTTTTAACCTTAATAAATCTACTTCCTCGAAAGCACTGGTCATAAGAAAATCACTTTTTGGAAACGGAATAAAATTCTGATGTAATTTATCCTTTTTGTTGTAAACTGTAATAATTGGAATATGATCAATTTCAAGATCTTGTAATAATTGTTTTACCGTCTGCTCATGCCCTGCATAGTTTGGATCTGCCGAATCAACAACATGTAAAATCACATCCGCTTCTCCGGCTTCTTCCAATGTAGAGCGAAACGCCGCAACCAATGACGTAGGTAAATCTTGAATAAACCCTACCGTATCAGTTAATAGTACGGTGTAACCACAAGGCAATTGCATTTTTCTCGTTGTTGGATCTAGCGTTGCAAACAGTAAATTTTCTTCAAACGTATCAGCTTCTGTTAACCTGTTAAACAGCGTCGATTTTCCAGCATTTGTATAACCTATTAATGCCACTTGAAATACTTGATTATTTTTTCGGCGCTCACGATATCTTTTCCGGTGTTCCACAACAACCGCGAGTTGTTTCTTAATTTCATCAATACGCGAACGAATATGACGACGATCTGTTTCTAGCTTCGTTTCACCTGGGCCTCGCGTACCAATTCCACCCCCGAGACGCGATAAGGCTACTCCTTGCCCCATAAGGCGTGGCATCATATATTGCAACTGAGCGAGCTCCACTTGAAGCTTCCCTTCTCTTGATTTCGCACGCTGAGCAAAAATATCCAATATCAGTTGCGTTCGATCAATTACTCTTGCATCTAATACAGAAGATAAATTACGAATTTGACTTGGTGTTAACTCATTATTAAATATAATAACAGCCGGTTCTAATTCTTCAGTCAGTGCAGCAAGTTCCTCTAATTTCCCTTTTCCTATATAAGTAGCAGGATGAAATTTCGGACGTTTTTGCGTTGTAGATACCAAAACTTCTGCACGCGCCGTCTTTGCGAGTGACGTAAGCTCTGTCATAGAATGCATAAACCGCTCATCATCATCTTGCGGCAATTGACAGCCAACTAATATGACTTTTTCTTTTTCTTCCATCAAATATGCTCACTCATCCTTTTCGAAAATTAAACCTTCTAATATAATAGCAGAGGAAGCACATTTCATCTAGTTAGCGGGGGAGAAAATTCATGGCATGGGAGATTTTTAGCATCATCGGTACAATCGCCTTCGCACTAAGCGGAGCGATTGTCGCAATGGAAGAAGATTACGATATTTTTGGAGTATATATTTTAGGAATGGCAACTGCATTTGGAGGAGGTGCTCTTCGTAATTTATTAATCGGTTATCCAATCAACGCTTTTTGGCAACAAGACATGTTATTTCAAATTGCACTCTTATCAATGACAATTATCTTTCTATTTCCAAATAAATTAATCACACATTGGAAACGATGGGAGAACATTACGGATGCCATTGGCTTATCGGCATTCGCTGTACAAGGAGCACTTTACGCACAAAAGCTCAACTTACCTATTAGCGCTACAATTGTCGCAGCTGTTTTAACAGGAATTGGTGGCGGAATCATTCGTGATTTATTAGCACGCCGCCAACCTCTCGTCCTTCGTGCAGAAGTATATGCATTTTGGACGATTCTAGCAGGATTTTTAATCGGCGCCAAGATTATTGTCAGTGACTGGGCTCTATACACCTTATTTATTTTGATTGTTTGCCTACGCATGATTTCCATTCATTACAAATGGCATTTACCGCACAGACGCTTAGAAAATAAAGAGCGTTCCTTGCATAAATAGTAATTCCACCTCTTTACATGACGTAAAGAGGTTTTTCTTTTCCAACGTTTTTTTCTGTTCAGAGTGTCCATACTAAACTTTAAAGTGAGGTGAATATAATGACAAACCACGTAAACAAAGGGGCCCAAAAAAGTTCTGTCAATCAATTTGGCCATGATCCTAATTCTGCACACGAAAAAAGCGAGAAAATGGAGCGATATCATAAAGCATATCAACAAAAAGCAAAAGAACAATAGAGGTGATATTAGATGGCAAAAGGAAATAACAACCGTAATCGCGGACAAAGTAGTAGTGTAAATCCACAAGGACTTGCTTCAGACGTAGCCGATCAAAGTCCAAAAACCAAATTAGAACAACGAGCAAAAACAAAAAACACGAAATAGAATGCAAAACCTTATATCGCATTTCCTTCTATATAAAACAAGGGGCTGTCCCATAAGT
>NZ_JBALQK010000162.1:0-17761 GCF_036965845.1 Bacillus sp. JJ1127
AAGCAATATTGTTACCAAAAACAACTATTTTGTATAATAGTGATAGGGATGGTTTTTAGAAATTTGATAATGAAAGAGTGAAAAGTATGAAAGATATATTGAAACAGCAATATGCCATTATTGATATTGGTTCAAATACAATGCGATTAGTTATTTATGAAAAACAAAATGGAGGTTTTTATAAAGAGATTGAAAATACAAAAGTTGTAGCTCGTTTAAGAAATTACTTAATTGATGGTATACTAATAGAAGATGGAATGAATATACTCCTGCAAACATTACTTCAATTTCAAGAAAGTACAAGGTTTCATGGATTGCATAATGTGCGTTGTGTTGCGACAGCAACGATTCGACAAGCAAAGAACCAAGCAGAAATTAAAAAGCTTGTAGAAGGAAAAACAGATTTTATACTTAGAATTTTATCTGAATATGAGGAAGCTCGTTACGGTTATTTAGCAGTAATGAATTCAACTTCTTTTACAGAAGGAATTACTGTTGACATTGGCGGTGGTAGTACAGAGGTTACATATTTTCGAGATAGAGAAATTGTAGAATATTATAGTTTTCCATTTGGGGCACTTTCTTTAAAGCAACAATTCATTCGTCATGAGACACCAATTTCAGAAGAATTAGATGAATTAAGAAGATATTTATGGTATCAATTCCGAACTTTGCCGTGGCTAAATGAAAAAAAATTACCGCTTATTGCGATAGGCGGAAGCGCACGTAATATGGTGAAAATTCATCAAAATTTGATTTCTTATCCAATAGCAGGTTTACATTTATATAAAATGAAAGAAGCGGACATAAAAGAGGTACAGGCAGAGTTAATTAATCTTTCTTTCACAGATTTGCAAAAATTAGATGGTTTAGCAAAAGATCGAGCTGATACGATTATTCCAGCGGTAGAAGTGTTTCATATGCTAACTAATATTGTGCAGGCTCCAGCTTTTGTATTAAGTCGGAAAGGATTGCGAGAAGGTGTTTTCTACGAAGAACTAACAAAAAATTTAGGCATTTCTTATTACCCAAATGTGTTAGAAGAAAGTTTAAACTTATTATCCTATGAGTATGGAATGGATATGGGATATGTAATTCAGCTTATTAAACAAGGAGCTTTAATCTGCAAGCAACTTGAGGAAGCTGAGGTGATTTGCTTGTCAGAAAAGGATTGGGAGACATTTCATCAAGCTGCCAAAGTATGTAATATTGGGAAATACATAGATGTAGAAGCAAGTCGTTTACATACATTTTATTTATTGGCAAATAAAACGATTGACGGTATGATGCATAAAGATCGAGTTAGACTCGCACTCATCGCCTCTTATAAATCAAAAATGTTATTTAAACAGTATTTAGCACCATTTGAAGGTTGGTTTGATAAAAGTGAACAGAAAACAATTTGCTTGTTAGGAGCAGTTTTACAATTTTCAGCTGCTTTAAATGTGAGACAACGAGCGTTTGTTGAAAAGATTCATGTGGAAAAAGAGAAAGAGGGGCTTGCATTTCGTATTGTTTGTAAACAATCAGCTTTAGCAGAAAAGGTACAAGCAGAAAAGCAGAAAAAACAGCTGGAAAAAGCATTAAAGATGAACATTCATTTAATATTTGAAGAGAAATATTAACTTGTACGGACGTCTTTACAAAAGTTTTACACTTTAATAAATTGGAATTTGATACAATAAATGTAATTAAATTATATTGAAAAAGTTTCAAGGGAAGTGTGGAGAAAATGGAATTAGTGAAGGGGAATTCGGTAAATTTAAATGATACTGCTTATTATAATAACCGTGAATTAAGCTGGCTAGCTTTTAATGAACGCGTATTACAAGAAGCACAGGATGAAAGTAATCCGCTTTTAGAAAGATTAAAGTTTATTAGTATCTTTAGTTCGAACTTGGATGAGTTTTTTATGGTACGCGTTGCAGGATTAAAGGATCAGGTAAGCGCGGGGTTTAATCAACCGGAAAACAAGGCGGGTTTAACACCGAAACAACAGCTTAATAAAATCTCTACGAAAGCTCATGAATTAATGACAGTTCAGTATAATACATTTAAAAATACTGTATTGCCAGCACTTGAAGAAGAAGGGATTGAGCCTTTAGCATTTCACGATTTAACGAAAGAACAACGTGAATTTATTGAAGAATATTTTGATGAGCAAATTTTTCCGGTTTTAACACCTGTAGCAATCGATGCATATCGTCCGTTTCCGATGCTTTTAAATAAAAGTTTAAACTTAGCTACGATTCTCTATGATGAAAAACAGGTAGAGGAAGAAAACCGCACAAAGCTTGGGATTGTTCAAGTGCCATCATTGCTCGAGCGTTTTATTTTTTTACCAAGTGAAGATCAAAAGCATAAATTTATTTTATTAGAAGACGTTATTAGTAGTTTTACTCATAAATTATTTACAGGATACAAAGTATCCTCTGTCACTCGTTTTCGTATTACGCGTAATGCGGATTTAACAATACACGAAGAGGGTGCGCGTGATCTATTGAAAGTGATTGAAAAAGAGTTGAAAAAACGTAAGTGGGGAGCTGCTGTTCGCTTAGAAGTTGGAAAAGAGCATGTAGATGAAAGAGTGTTAGCCTTATTATATGAGGTGTTAGAGGTAAAAGATGAAGATGTATATATGATGGATGGACCGTTAGATCTAACATGTTTATTTTCCCTATATAAAAAATTAGCACCTTTATATGAACATCTTGTTTATCCAGCTCTGATTCCGCAGCCACCTCAAGATTTAGACGATGAAGAAGATGTATTTGAGAAAGCAATCGAGCACGATATTTTATTACATCATCCATTTGAATCTTTTCAGCCCGTTGTTGATTTTGTACGTGATGCAGCAGATGATCCAAATGTGCTGGCAATCAAGCAAACGTTATATCGTGTCAGTGGAGATTCTCCGATCATTCAGGCTTTAAAGACGGCAGCCGAAAAGGGAAAACAAGTAACGGTGCTTGTTGAATTAAAAGCTCGATTTGATGAAGAAAATAATGTCCATTGGGCAAAGGAACTGGAACAAGCTGGTTGCCATGTTATTTATGGTGTGAGTCATTTGAAAACCCATAGTAAAATTACACTTGTTGTGCGAAGAAAATACGGAAAAATCGAAAGGTTTGTACATTTGGGGACAGGAAATTATAACGATGCTACAGCAAAACTATATACAGACTTTGGATATATTACATCTCGAAAAGATTTTGGGGTAGATGCAACAAATTTCTTTAATTATTTGAGCGGCTATACAACGAAACCTCATTTTCATCATTTGTCAGTGGCCCCTTTTGACATACGTCAGCAATTTATGGAGCTAATAGATGAAGAGATTCGCTATCATAAGCAATATGGTAATGGACACATTATTGCTAAGATGAATTCATTAACGGATAAACCGTTGATTCAAAAGTTGTATGAGGCATCACAGGCTGGGGTAAAGGTGGAACTTATCGTTAGGGGAACATGCTGCTTGCGTCCCGGTATTCAAAATGTAAGTGAAAACATTCGGGTGATTAGTTTCGTTGGACGGTATTTAGAGCATAGCCGTATTTATTATTTTCATCATAATGGAGATGAAAAAATTTATTTATCTTCAGCTGACTGGATGACAAGGAATATGGAAAAGCGGGTAGAAATATCTTTCCCAATTCTAGGTTTTGAAATGAAAGCGAGAATAAAAGCAATTTTACAGCTTGTTTTGGCGGATAATGTAAAAACACGCGAACAAAATAAAGATGGTGAATACTACTATGTAATAAATAATGGCTCCGAAGAGATTGATAGCCAAGTAAAATTATTTAAGATGGTTTATCAAGAGATGGATGCAGAGTAATGGAATAACAGATTAGTATGACCATAAAAACCTCTTATTTATATAAGAGGTTTTTATGCTTTTTTCCTAAAAATATCTATTAAAAATTCAGAGGAAATAAAGCAGTAAGGAATGAGAGAATAGTTTTTTAGATTTACCTAATGCAATTTGTAAATCGCTAGAATTATGCTGAAGGAAGTCCTGAATTAATAATAATACGGCTGACATGGATTTCCGTAACAAGGAAACGGTGCCGGTGGATAAGGCGCTGGTGGTGGATAAGGTGGATAGAAAGGTCTAGGACCAAATGCTAATGCTCCACCAAGTAATCCGCCAGCAATTCCAGCTAAAAATGGAACGCCGAAAAATGGTAAGAAGCGCGAGTCGTCTATTGGGCCAATAGGTGCTGAGCGAACTGGGATGGGTTGAAAATATGGATACATGTAACAACCTCCTTTAATGGACTCATTGTTATCATATGGAGAAAAAGCGTGGATGAGCGAGTACAAGAAAGGGTAGATAAGAAAATAGGCAAGTGTACGTTACAAATGGTGCAATGTAAAAAGTGTAATTTCAGGTCTGGCCATAAATCGGAATGGAACGCGCGTTCTCCCAAGGCCGCGATTTACATAGAGAAGTAAGTTGTGAATGTGATAAAAGCCTTCAATATAGTGTTTTGCAAGTGCTGGAGTAATAATTGCACCCAAAAAGGGGATTTGAACTTGTCCGCCATGGCTGTGTCCAGAAAGCTGAAGGTTTACTGGGAATTGAGCGGTTTTTGGTGCTATATCAGGTTCATGAACAAGTACAATTGTATAAATATCCTTCTGTGCATATTGTAATGTTGAATCGATTTCAGGTTTGCCAAGTAGTAGATCATCTATTCCGAAAATAGAGATTTCACTATTATCTAATAATCGAATGCGTTTTTCAGTATTTTTTAACAGTTCAAAACCTGAGTCACTCATGATTAGATCATAGTATTCTGTTCCATATCCACCATGATCGTGATTTCCATAGATTGCAAATTTACCAAATGGTGCATGGATATTACGCAAAATGGAGGAGACAAAAGGAGCATCACTATATGTCTGATAATTATCAATTAAATCACCTGTAAAAAGAACGATATCTGGTGCTGTTTCATTAATTTTGGAGACAATGTAAGATAAGCGCTGAAGAGAAAAGTAGTATCCGAGATGTAAATCACTAAACTGAATAATCTTCATGCCATGAAAACTTTTTGGAATAAGCGGAGACCGAAGTGTATGATGCGTCAAAGAAAGGGAATTTGGTTCTATATATTTAGCATAGTAATAGCCGAGGCTAGCTGTAATACAAGTATAGAGACAAGTGCGAATTCCTGTTTTTATAAAGTTTCTTCTTGTTATTTGTTTCATGGGAATATGAGCGAACCTATAGTTTATAAGGTGTATGAACAATTCATTATAGGTCACTTGGCTCTCCTTTTCGTTTATTTCTTGTTATAGAATTTTATTTTGAAAGATAGAAAAATAGCATATGTGATAAGAAATATGATAATGAAAGAAATTTCCTGTATTTAAAAGATATCAGAAAACTTTAAAAATATAAAGATTTCTTTCAAATAAAGTGGTAAAATGAATGTGTATTCATTTTTTGAGGGAGGGGATATATTTGAAAGAAAAAGTAGTTATCATAACAGGTGGCTCAAGTGGAATGGGAAAAGGAATGGCAGCTCGGTTTGCAAAGGAAGGGGCACGTGTTGTTATTACAGGACGTACAAAAGAAAAGCTTGAGGAAACCCAGAAAGAGATTGAACAATTTCCAGGGCAAGTATTGACTGTGCAAATGGATGTGCGAAGTACAGATGATATTCAACGTATGGTTGAACATATTGATGAGAAATTTGGACGTATTGATATTTTAATTAACAATGCAGCAGGTAATTTTATTTGTCCTGCAGAAGATTTATCTGTTAACGGTTGGAATGCAGTAATTAATATTGTACTAAATGGAACATTTTATTGTAGCCAAGCAGTAGGGAAATATTGGATCGAAAAAGGGATAAAAGGAAATATCATTAATATGGTAGCAACGTATGCCTGGGATGCGGGACCAGGTGTGATCCATTCTGCTGCAGCGAAAGCTGGTGTATTAGCGATGACGAAAACGCTTGCTGTTGAGTGGGGACGTAAATATGGGATACGAGTCAATGCCATTGCACCTGGCCCGATTGAACGTACAGGCGGTGCGGACAAATTGTGGATTTCGGAGGAGATGGCTAAGCGTACATTACAAAGCGTTCCGTTAGGTAGATTAGGGACACCAGAAGAAATTGCAGGCTTAGCTTTTTATCTAAGTTCTGATGCAGCTGCTTACATAAATGGAACGTGTATGACAATGGATGGTGGGCAACACCTACATCAGTATCCGTTCTAAAGGGATTGTATAAAATGGGGCATGGATATGACTACTTATCCGTGTATGATAAAATGTGAAGAATTTGTGACATTTGAGAAAAAGTGTTTACAGGAGAAGTTATATAAGGTATATTTAAGACCTCTTTTTTCTTCATAGTAGAATTGCTAATTCCCCTTAGCATTTTACCCCTCTAATCCCTTCAGGAAAACTGAAGGGATTTTTTATTATTTTTCTATACATACCATGTTATAATTTTTGAAAAGTAAAGGGAGGGAAATGTTTTGATAGATGCATTAGATGTAATGAGTAATTTGGATAAAGTCCTTCCTTATTATCAAGCTATTTTTAGTGCTGATGAACATACAGTAATTGGATACGAAGTAGTAGGGCGTATCCAAACAGAAGAGGGTATACAAAGTCTTTCCTCTTTCTTTCATGATGATTCCATTCCAAGTGAGTTTCAACTCGAAGCGGATAATGTCATTGTAGAAAAAGCATTAGATAGGTACCTAGAGACAAAGCAAACATTTTTATTGTTTATACACCGAAATGCGAACGTACTTATGAACGATGAAGATGAGAGTTTACTTCAACTATTGTTAATGTATGAAAAAAAAGGGCTGAACTTACGAAATATTGTTTTAGAAATAACAGAGCATGAGTGTAAGGAAGATATAGAACAATTTAATCATTTACTCATGTATTACCGTACATATGGCATTCAAACTTCAATTAATAAAGTAGGAACAGGTACGAGTAATTTGGAGCGAATTAGTGTGTTAGCCCCTGATATTTTAAAAGTAGATTTAACAAATTTACGACAAACTGCACTTTTACAATCGTATCAAGATATTTTATATTCTTTGTCCTTATTAGCGAGAAGAATTGGTGCGACATTACTATACGAAGAAATTGATGCTTTTTACCAACTGCAATATGCTTGGAAGAATGGTGGAAGATACTATCAAGGTAATTATTTGAAAGAGTGTTTGCCAGATTTTATTGAGGCAGACATTTTAAAAGAACGTCTTGGCAATGAATGTCATCAATTTATTCAACATGAAAAGAAAAAACTACAAAAGATTTATCAATTAACGGAAACATTGCGTGATCAAGTTGGAAATGTGTTATCTAAGCCCAAAAAGAATGAAGATGTTAATGAGTGGTTATTACATTTTAGTCAACATGTATCACAGTATAGTTTTCGAATTTTCATTTGCAATGAAGACGGTTTTCAACAATCAGGAAACGTTATGAAAAAAGATGGTGCATGGATTGTTATGCCGGAGTATTATATGAAAAACTGGAGTTGGCGTCCGTATTTTTTAGAAAATATAATGAAAATGCGGTTTGAAAATAAAGCAAGGCTTTCGGATTTATATGCAGACATAGAAACGGGTGAAATGGTACGAACATTCTCTTTCCCAATCGATGATGAACAGTTCTTATTTATTGATTTATCATATGAATTTTTATATGAAGAAGATGTTTTATTTTAATGCACGAAGCAATTCGTGCATTTTTTTTGTTTGTTTTTATCATAAATTGGTAATAGTGAAAATGATGGTGAAAATGCTGTCTATCATTGTAAAGATTTTACGAACGAAACCATCACTTTCTTTGCATAATCATTGTTACAATGAATACTACAAAGACAAGCTCTTGTAAAGGAAGGTGAAAGAATGAAAAAATATGGGATATGGTTTGTTCTATTTTTATGTGTTGCCTTTCTAGTTGGGTATAGTGTTACAACAGTTCTTGGTAAAGAAGAAACAAAAGTGGATCGAAAAGAAGTGTTTACAACGATTCAAAAGGGATATGAAGTACAATTTTCAATTCGAGGTAAGCATTTAACGGTGAGTAAAATGTATGATGCGTTATCACCATATTTTACAGATAATTTCCTTCAAGTTTTTACAGATGAAAATAGCAATGATGATAAAAAAAGTGGTGAATACTTATTTCCTACAAAAGAAGCACCTTTTTCATTTAGTTCGCAGACAAAACTGGCGTATGATGAAGAGCACGGCCTTTTATATGTATATGAACGGACAAAAAATGAACAATATCAAATTGTGACTTTGCAAAAGGATAAAGGGAAATGGAAATTAGCTGGTTATCATGAAAGTCAGGAACTTTTGACAGAAATGAAAAAATTGCAAGAGTTAAAAGAACAGGAATAGTGCATTTTTGCCTATTCCTATTCTAGATTGAGCAGCTGTTGTAACTTTTCAATTTGAAAACCAGTAACAACTTCCCCATCAACGACGACTGTGGGAGTTGAATAGGAGTTATAGTCATATAAAAGACGGTTGCGAGCAGCTGCATCCTTTTTTACGTCAAATTCTTCGTACGTTACGTTATTATGTTTTAAAAATTCTTTTACAATTGTACATGGCGGACAATCTGGTTGTGTATAAACCTCAATTTTCTTCATTAAAATTCCTCCTCATTTTCTGTTTTTAATTATATTCTCCAGCTAAAAAAACCGCAATAAAGAAAGAGAAAGATATTCTTTCTGCTTTTTACCTCTTATTTCGACAAATTTTAGTTGAGTTTCTGCTCAATAACCTTTATCCTAGAGTGTGGAACATTTTTTCTGTTATGACGGATAGAATGAGTATAGCTGTAAAACCTATTGATAGGAAGATTAGAGAAAGGGGAGATTTCATGTCTCTACTCCAAGGAATTTTAACTCGACTTGTTAGTCTACAAGAACAAGCTGAAAGCGGTGAAGTAGCACAACGCTATTTTGAAGTGAACGGTGAGCGCAAATGTAGCGTGAAATTTTTCGATAAAAGTGAAATGTATGAATTAGAAGTGTATCAACAAGGCGAAAAGCCACAAGTATATCAATTTGATAACATTGATATGGTTGCTATCGAAATTTACGATATTATTTCTTGATACATATAAAAAGGTACCGCCAAAGGGCGGTACTTTTTTTAGTAATGCTAGGTTTTATGGGCTGTTGTTTTATTCCATCTGTACAGAAGCAAGGGAGAGAGCACCTTATAAAGAATAGGGGGATGGAGTTATATGTATAAGAATTTTAAATTTTTCCAACACTGGTAATAAAAGTTTGAAGGGAGTGCTGAAAGTGGAGAGACTACCAATTGTTGTTTGTCCAAAATGTCATAGTTCATCTGAAATTGTTCATGTATTAACCGCCCAGTCTAATCAAAATGTAATTTATACATGTCCCTCTTGTCAGTATGTGATCCGAAATATTGAAACGAATAAAGGATAGTAAAGTCATATTTTGCGCTTTTGTCCCATACAATGAGAATGCAAAAAGTCTGTCTAATCGAAAGGACGTGACTATGTGGACGGAGAGCATAGATTTTATAATGTATCAGAGAGACATATGGATTTTGAAACGGTTTTTATACGTATTTGTAATTTTATTGAAAAAGATCCACGTAATTTATATCGCTTATCCATTGGTACAGATTCACAAGCACACCAGAAAGTTACACGTTTTATTACGGCAGTGCACATTCATCGTGTGGGAAAAGGAGCATGGGGGTGTTTGCGTCATAAAGCAGTGCATAAAATGCCAACGACATTGCGTGAAAAAATATATTTAGAAACACAGCTAAGTCAAGAGATTGCTTGTTTGTTTACGCCAGACCATATACAGAGGATATGGGATTTATTGCATCCATATGCTCATGAGGGAGCAGGATTTGTAATGGAAATTCACTTAGATATAGGAAATGATGGATTAACAAAAGAATTTATTTCAGATATGACAACGAAGGTAAGAGCGATGGGATTAACGGCAAAGATTAAACCAGATGCTTATGCGGCCTTTAGTTATGCAAATCGCTATACAAAATAAAAAACTGAATTTTTTATCTATTAAATAAAGCAAATATTTTATATAATAAATAATAAGGAAACAAGCATAAGGAGAGGAGTACATGCAGAAGGAAGTTACTTTAACAAATGAAGAAAAAAAATTGCTATTGGATATCTTATTTCGTCAAAACTACGCTAGTGAAATTTTAGCTGTTGAGCTTACAGATATTGAGAGCGGCCTCAAAAAAACAGATATTTCCCAATATAGAAGAATTACAAGATTATTTTATCGATTAAAAAATGAAGGATACTAAGGACTACCAGAAAGGTAGTTTTTTTTTGTGTGTTCTATGATAAAATGAAGTGTGTATCATATTTTTGTTGGAATAAACTAAGGACAAAATAATAATATGAAAACGCTATCATAAGATATGAATAGAAATGGAAAATAAAAAGAATTTTTAAATAAGAAGTTTTTTATCATGTATTAAAAACCATGTTAGCAGGAAAAAGTGGGGGATGTAAGATGATTAGTATTCCGAAAGATGAGTTTCAACAAGTTCTTGTCAAGGATTTAATGATTTCATCAGAAAAGGTTGCACATGTTCAAATTGGAAATAGCTTAGAGCATGCTTTACTTGTTCTTGTAAAATCTGGATATTCTGCAATTCCTGTTTTGGACCCTATGTACAAATTACATGGGCTAATTAGTACTGCAATGATTTTGGATGGGATTTTAGGGCTAGAACGTATTGAATTTGAGAAGCTTGAGGACATGAAAGTGGAGCAGGTAATGAAAAAAGATATTCCGACTCTTAGGCTGGAAGATTCTTTTGCGAAAGCATTAGAAATGACAATTGATCATCCTTTTATTTGTGCTGTAAATGATGAAGAGTATTTTGAAGGTATTTTAACGCGACGTGCTATTTTAAAGTTGTTGAATAAAAAAGTAAGGCAACATAATCGATAAAGAGGGGTGAGCGACTTCGGTGAAAGGGAGAAGTCGCTTTTTTATCGTGCATCTCTGTTATGTATGTATTATATTTAGAAAGATACAAATAAGCATAAAAGGATAAGGGAAGTGCCAACTCATTCACGGTTCTTAAAGATAGAAAATGAATATTGCATGCTAGGAAACAATGTGTATATATATTGACTCACTATTTGCTCCACCTGAAAATTTAGGATAGACAAAGGAGTGAGGTGAAGGAGAACTGTTTGTGAAAGTTCGATTTGTGATGACAAATGATGGGGGATAACATTTCTCACTGACTAAAAAATTCACTTTATTATGTAGGATAAGGAAAGAGGGAGAAAGGTGCAAATTGATGATTTTCAAATGATGGTTGTTTTAGCACAAGAATCCAATATGAGAAGAGCGGCGGAGCGTTTGTTTGTTTCGCAGCCTGCACTCAGTCAACGCTTACAATCGATGGAAAAACAATGGGGAATGAAATTTTTTATTCGTTCACAAAAAGGATTGACAATCACACCAGAAGGGGAAAAGGTGGCTAATTATGCAAAAGATATGTTGCAAAGAGAAGAAGCTATTAAAAGTGAATTGGCAATCTATCGAACGGAGACATATGGGACATTAAAAATAGCTGTTGCATCTGTAATTGGACAATACTGGTTACCTCCTGTTTTGAAGAGGTTTGTACAAAAGTATCCTTTTGTGAAAATTTCTCTTTTCACAGGTTGGAGTAGCGAGGTGCAAAAACATTTTTATGAAGGCGATGTTCATGTCGCTATATTGCGGGGAACACAAGAATATAAAGGTCATAAACAACAATTGTTTGAAGATGAACTGTATTTAGTTGATACGGAGATTAAAGATATTGCTATGTTAAAGGATACAAATAGACCTTTTATACAATTTAAAAGTGATTCGACATACTATGGACAAATACAAAATTGGTGGTACAGTTTATTTTCTAATCCTCCTAAGCGTACAATCGTAGTTGATCAGATTGAAACGTGTAAGCAACTTGTTTTAAATGGAATTGGTTATGCGCTTTTACCTTCTACTGTCTTGAAAGAAGTAAAGGAAAATACATTCAGAATACCTGTTCGTCTAACGCGAGAAACGTGGTTATTAACAAGTGATTCCGCAAGACAGCTTAAACAAGTACAGGCGTTTTTGGAAATTATAGAAGAAATTCAAATGGAAAAATAAGATTATTATCTTGCTACGAGCTCTCTCGTTTGGTAGAGTAACAATATAAATGGATTTAGGAGGCAATAAGCATGAAAATGATGGATGCAAACGAAATTATTTCGTTTATTCAAAAAAGTGAGAAGAAAACTCCCGTAAAGGTATACATAAAAGGGGATTTAAAAGAAGTAGCATTCCCTGAGACAGTACAAGCATTTGTAAATAAAAAAGCTGGTGTTTTATTCGGAGAATGGTCTGATATTAAGACAATGCTTGAAGAAAATAAAAAGCATGTTACAGATTATGTTGTTGAAAATGACCGTCGTAATTCTGCAATTCCAATGCTTGATTTAAAAGGTATTAAAGCTCGTATTGAGCCAGGCGCAATCATTCGCGATCATGTTGAAATTGGTGATAATGCTGTTATTATGATGAATGCAACGATTAATATCGGTGCAGTAATCGGTGAAGGTTCAATGATCGATATGAACGCTGTACTTGGCGGACGTGCAACAGTAGGTAAGAACTGTCACGTAGGTGCAGGTGCTGTTCTTGCAGGCGTTATTGAACCACCTTCTGCAAAACCAGTTATCGTTGAAGACGATGTTGTAATTGGTGCAAATGTAGTTGTTTTAGAAGGTGTTACAGTAGGTAAAGGTGCAGTTGTTGCAGCAGGTGCAGTTGTAACTGAAGATGTACCACCATACACAGTTGTTGCAGGAACGCCAGCGCGTGTTATTAAAGAAATTGATGAGAAGACAAAAGCGAAAACAGAAATTAAACAAGAGCTTCGTCAATTAAATCCAGAAAAATAAAGAACGAAAGCGTAAGAGCAACTAAGCTCTTACGCTTTTTATAAATGGCGGTGAAAATATGACAGTTAGTAAATTTGTTCAAATTCGTAGAGATTTACATAAAATTCCGGAATTAGGATTTAAGGAATGGAAAACGCAACAATATATTTTAGATTATATTGATACTCTTCCTAAGGAAAATATTGAAGTTAAAACATGGAAGACGGGTGTAATTGTTAAGGCAAAGGGCAGAAACCCAGAGAAAACGATTGGTTATCGCGCAGATATTGATGGTTTGCCGATTCCTGAGGAAACAGGTTATGAATTCGCTTCTACTCATGAAGGGATGATGCATGCATGTGGTCATGATTTGCATACTGCCATCGGTTTAGGGCTTTTAACGGCTACTGTAAATGAAAGAGTAGACGATGATCTTGTCTTTCTATTCCAACCAGCTGAAGAAGGACCAGGTGGGGCTCTACCCATGTTAGAAAGTGAAGTGCTGAAGGAATGGAAGCCAGATATGATCCTTGGTCTTCATATTGCACCTGAGTATCCGGTAGGGACAATTGCAACAAAAGAAGGGCTACTATTTGCAAATACATCAGAGCTATATATTGATTTAAAAGGAAAAGGTGGACATGCAGCGTATCCGCATACAGCAAATGATATGATTGTTGCAGCTAGTCATCTTGTTACACAGCTTCAATCAGTGATTAGCCGGAACGTGAATCCACTTGATAGCGCAGTTATTACAATTGGTAAAATTACAGGTGGTACAGTCCAAAATATAATTGCAGAAAAATCTCGCTTAGAAGGGACGATTCGAACATTATCTGTTGAATCAATGAAACGGGTTAAAAATCGAATTGAAGCAATTGTTACAGGTATTGAAGCGGCATTTCAATGCGAAGCTGTAATTGATTACGGAGCAATGTACCATCAAGTATATAACCATGAAGCGTTAACGAAGGAGTTTATGCAGTTTGCATCGGAGCAAACCAATATGAATGTCGTTACATGTACAGAGGCGATGACAGGAGAAGATTTCGGATACATGATTCGAGATATTCCAGGATTCATGTTCTGGCTTGGAGTAGACTCAGAATATGGTTTGCATCATGCAAAATTACAACCGAATGAATCTGCGATTGAACAGACAATTATGTTTTTAAATCAATATGTAAAATGGAAAGGGAACAGAAAATAGAGTCTGTTCCTTTTCTATGTGAAAAATATGATTTATAATGCATTTTTTTTGTAATTCTAACACAATACTTTATAATGGTAGGTGGAGGGATAAGTTGTTAGTAAGTTATTTTATAATAATTATTAAATGAAATTGACTGAAAACTGATTTCTCCTATATAATACAAGAGTAGACAATATTTACTAAAAAATCACGGAGGTTGATACATATGGCAGAACGTATGGTAGCAAAACAAGCGCCACGCTTTGAAATGGATGCTGTTATGCCAAACAAAGAATTTGGTAAAGTAAGTCTTGAAGAAGTTATGAAACAGGATAAATGGACAGTACTTTTCTTCTATCCAATGGATTTCACTTTCGTATGTCCAACAGAAATCATCGCACTTTCTGATCGCTACGACGAGTTCGAAGATTTAGACGCAGAAGTAATCGGTGTATCTACTGATACAATTCATACTCATTTAGCTTGGATTAACACTGACCGTACGAAAAACGGTTTAGGTGAATTAAAATACCCTCTAGCAGCTGATACTAACCATGTAGTATCTCGTGACTACGGCGTATTACTTGAAGAAGAAGGTATTGCACTTCGCGGTTTATTCATCATTAGCCCAGAGGGTGAATTAATGTACCAAGTTGTACATCACAACAACATTGGACGTGAAGTTGATGAAGTGCTTCGTGTTCTTCAAGCTCTTCAAACTGGTGGACTTTGCCCAGCAAACTGGAAACCAGGTCAAGAAACTTTAAACGTTTAATTTTATTTTAAATTACAGGAGGTCTAACAAATAGTTTGTTAGACCTCTCTCTACATCCGTAAGGGGGAGAAATCATGAAGTTACGTCAACTAATGCCTTCTTTAGACGGTGCAACAGCAGTATTAAATGGAGAAGTAGTGCGTGAGTCACTAATTGGTGAAAGACCAACACTTATTCACTTTTGGTCAGTTAGTTGCCATTTGTGTAAAGAAGCAATGCCGGATATTAACAAATTCCGTGATGAATATAAAGAGCAATTAAATGTTGTTGCAGTTCATATGCCGCGATCAGAAGAAGATTTAAGTCTTGAGCAGGTAGAAGCGGTGGCGAAAGAGCATGGAATAACACAATCTATTTTAGTGGATAATCAGCACAAAATTACAGATGCATTTGAAAATCAATATGTACCAGCGTATTATGTATTTGATAAAAACGGAGTACTTCGTCATTTCCAAGCAGGTGGAAGTGGTATGCAAATGTTAACAAAACGAGTAAATCGTGTGCTAGATGAAGCGAAAAAGGAAGCTGAGTAAGATTAGCACTGTCCTTTCATGCTCATTTAATTTGAGAGTACAAGCTTCTATTGATAGATGCAAAAGCCTCCTTATAGGAGGTTTTTGTTTTATCTCGTTATTTGCGGGCAGTAATACTCCCACCTCGAAATTTAGCGAAAGCAAAGAAGTTAGGTAGGATATCATTAGTGTAGATAAAGGGATTACTAGTGGTGAAAGTGTTTAAATCTTGAATAGTGGAGCATTTGTACAGTTGAAAATGAATAAAAAGAAAATCTTACAGTCAGAAATGAAACTATATGTTTTAGTTTACTTTTTATATTAAAAGTGTGTAAAATCAATGTGATACATGGAAAAAGGGTGGGGAATCAGGTGCAAATTAGCAGTGCAATCTTATGTTTCTTTTTATATGCATATGTTATTATTGCGGCGATCTATTTTGGGATAAGCTTTTATGCATATCGCTTAGCCAATAAACATGAATATGGAGACACATATAAGTGGGTGAAGGGATATTTATCGCCTGTATTAGAAATTATGAATGGCTTTGTTCTTTTTTTATTTATTGGATTAATTGCTTTTTCAACGAGCCTAGTTGGAAATAAGACAACGTTATTTGTAATAGGTATTATTATTTTTATGTTATTAGGTATTCGAATTGGTAATGCTGTGTTTTGGAATGAACGGACAATTGATGGCTGGACAGGTATGTTGATTCCAAGTATGTTAGCTGCCATAGTTACAAATATAGAACATGAATATTACCAGCTTCATTTTTGGTTAATTATTATCTTAACGATTCTTTCTGTTCTGTATATAAGTACAGCATTTTTAACATATTGTGCAAATGAAAAAGGGGATGTAAATGGCGTTCGCTTTTTTAGAATTCGATCATTATTTTGGAGTGTTCCGACAATGCTTGTCATAGGAATCATTGCGGTTGTTGTGAATGGATATCATTTTATCGGATGGCAAGTTTTTTTAGAAACTTGGTGGATCTTTATTATTTCTTTTGGTGCTTTTTTAGGGGCAACGCATTACTTATTTCATCAACACCATTATATATGGGCGCTCTTATTTGCATTTGCACAGCTCTTGTTTGCCTTTTTTGGACAAGAAACATTATTATTTGTTTTTCAAACGTTTAGTTCGTTCGGGAATATTTTTGTGTTTGGAATGCTTATTTGCGGTATTTCATTTTATTTACAACAGTATTTTTACATACAAAAGCAAAAATAAGTACGGTTCGCTAGTCTTTGTAGCAAATATAAAATATGCTACAATGAAAATAGATTGGACTTGATGTTATTGGAGGAATTCATGTGAGTGAAAAAGAGAAAGAATTTGCTGTCATCGGGCTTGGACGTTTTGGGGGCAGCATTTGTCGTGAATTAGCTCAATTAGGCATGGAAGTAATGGCCATTGACCTAGATGAAGATAAAATTAATGAATTTGCGAACATTGCTTCACACGCTGTAATTGCTGATTCAACAGATGAAATGGTGTTAAAAAGTCTCGGTATCCGTAATTTTGACCATGTTGTGGTAGCAATTGGAGATAATCTAAATGCAAGTATTTTAACAACGCTCATTTTAAAAGAATTAGGCGTGAAAAATATTACTGTGAAGGCTCAAAATGATTATCATGAAAAAGTATTAAGTAAAATAGGTGCTGACCACATTGTACATCCAGAGAGAGACATGGGGAAACGTATTGCAAATAATATTGCTTCAAGTAACGTATTAGATTACCTAGAGCTTTCGGATGAACATAGTATTGTAGAAATTATTGCAAATAAAAAGATTGATAGTCATTCATTAATTGAATTAGATATTCGTGCGAAGTTTGGATTGAACATTGTAGCAATTAAACGTGGTAAAGAAGTTATTGTTTCTCCACGAGCTACAGAGAATATCCAAGCAGGAGATATTTTAATTGTAATTGGTCATGATGATGAAGTAAATCGCTTTAAACACTTCTTACGATAAAGTGAAATTTCCGTCAGTGGGGAGCTTCATCCCACACTGATGGAAAGCCCTCACCAATCGGGTATTAACGGGCAGTTATCTCCCACCTATCTTTTTCGCTTCTCTCGGAATCATGAGGTGCGAGTCTTACTGCCCGTTAATGCGGGATAAAAGTTTTTTCTCGATACAAAGAGTGTGAGGACAATATTTGTAAGTTAAGTAGTTCTGATACTTTGATGAAAAAACAAAATAAGAGTTGAATATCTTATGAGCTCACAACAGAATTAGCATATGAAATAAAAAAGGCTTGGTTTTAAACTAAGCCTTTTTTATTTCATA
>NZ_JBALQK010000163.1:0-11633 GCF_036965845.1 Bacillus sp. JJ1127
AGATAAAGGACATATTTATATAATAGATACATTTATTTATGCTTTTAAAATCGAGCCAATTGCAGCAACAATTTTCATTTTGTCCGCTATATATTTAATAGGAATTATTATTACACGTTGGTTATACTGGAGAAAAAACAAAATAGGATTCATTGGTTTACAACTCATGATTGTTATTCCCATTTTTATTTACACCTTACTCGTCGCACATTCCGAAGGTACGATGATTATTGTAGAAGAGAATTGGGAGAAATACTTAGTCTTTTCACCAAAATCCATTACAGATACAAATCAAATTTATTATATTGATAGATTGTTATACGGAATTCAAAAATTACCTATCTTTGGCACCGTTTTCATTCTAAGCTTTCTTTATATAATCGGACTCATCGTTTCTAAAGTTTCCTATAAAATACGTTTCCACAAAAATAGAAACACATGAGGTGCTACTCGTGCTGCAATTACTTATCCATCCTGTAACTTTTATTTTTGTTATTTTACCATTGTTATCTATTGTCCTTGGAGCCTTACTTTATAAATCCAAATGGCTTTCTGTTCTTTTTTCTTTTTTTATTCCACCTATTTTTTTCATTATCGTATCTGGATGGGATTTACGTGTAGTTCTCATCAGCTTTGATGCTTGGATACTGTATGGCACCTTCTACTCCATTCTTTCTTATATTACAGTAATGATTATACGACGGAGAAGAAAATTACAATGAGGAATATATTTATATTTCTAGCGAATACCTTTATTTGAAAAGAGGATTCTTATGTACTCATTTGAAAAAGCCATTCTCTATATTTTTAGTTTCATATTCTATCCTATTGGCATTATCGTATGGATTATCTCCCTATTTAGTAAAGATCCTGAAAGAAGAAAAATCGACCGGATTTGCATTTATACCGCTTTAGTATCGTTTATTTTATTCACCACGCTCTGTATCATTAACTTCTACTCCATTACAACAATCTCTAGTTCATAATAATCATAGAAAGGACGAATGCTATGGAAGAACATCCAATTAGTAAAGAACTACGCTATATGCGCATATGTTTTATCATTTTAATTCTAATCCTAATATTTTTTGACAGAGGGAAGGTTGTTGAAGTCTCTACAAATCACGACACTCCAATAATGAATGTACCAACTAGTAATATGACACAAATTGCAGAAAATACATTTGCTTTACAAGAAAATGATCCTGCAAGTGGCGATAGACATACGATTAAAATTTTCAAATATGATCCGGACACAAATAAGATTATATTAGTAAAAGAATTTAATACTGAAAATTATTCTACATACGAATACAAGCTTAATAAACCAGAATAAAGAAACTGCCCATAAAATGAGGAAGCTAACATCAGTCAGCTTCCTCATTTTGATTGAAAATATTTTACTTTTCTCGTTTACTACAATATCTTTCTTAGTTTGACACCTTAGACTCTTCAATTTTCTCACGAAGAACCATTTGTAAGATACCACCATGACGGTAGTAGTCGATTTCAACTTCACTATCGAAGCGTGCTACTACTTCAAATTGTTTTTCGTTTCCGTCTTGGTCAATTGCAACTACTTTTACAAGGTCACGTGGTTTAACTGTTTTGTCAATTTGAATTTCAAATGACTCGTTACCAACAAGACCTAATGTTTCAGCATTTTCGCCTTCTTTAAATTGTAATGGTAATACACCCATTAATACAAGGTTACTACGGTGAATACGTTCGAAGCTTTCTGCGATTACTGCTTTAATACCTAAAAGGTTTGTACCTTTCGCAGCCCAGTCACGAGAACTTCCCATACCGTAATCTTTACCAGCAACTACAAGAAGTCCAGTACCATCTTCTTTATATTTCATTGCAGCATCATAGATAGATGTTACTTCACCAGTTGGCCAGTAAGTTGTATATCCACCTTCTGTTCCTGGTGCGATTTGGTTTTTGATACGAATATTCGCGAATGTACCGCGCATCATAACTTCATGGTTACCACGACGAGAACCATAAGAGTTAAAGTCAACTGGTTGTACGCCATTTTCTAATAAATAGCGACCTGCTGGTGTATGTTTACCAATTGAACCTGCTGGTGAAATATGGTCTGTTGTTACAGAATCTCCAAATTTACCAACTACGCGTAAACCTGATAACGTTTCAACTTCACCTGGCTCTTTAGATAATCCTTCAAAGAATGGTGGGTTTTGAATGTATGTTGAATCATTATCCCAAGTATATAAAGCTTCATTAGAAGTTTGGATTTCATTCCAGCGCTCATTGCTGTTAAATACTTGCGCATATTCTTTTTTGAACAATTCAGATGTAACAACACTTTGAACTACATCTTCAATTTCTTTAGCTGATGGCCAAATATCATTGAAGTAAATAGGGTTGCCATTTGCATCTTTACCGATTGCATCATTTTTCAGATCAATATCAACAGTACCTGCAAGTGCATATGCCACAACAAGTGGTGGTGATGCTAAGTAGTTTGCTTTTACAAGTGGATGAATACGACCTTCAAAGTTACGGTTACCAGATAAAACAGATGTTACTAGTAAGTCGTTTGCTGCGATTGCCTCTTCTAATTCCTCTGCTAATGGACCAGAGTTACCGATACAAGTCGTACAGCCGTAACCAACTGTTTGGAAACCTAATTGATCTAAATACGTTGTTAAACCAGATTTATCTAAGTACTCTGTAACAACTTTAGACCCTGGTGCTAATGATGTTTTTACGTAACCAGGTACTTTAAGTCCTTTTTCAATTGCTTTCTTCGCAACTAAACCTGCTCCAATTAATACGTATGGATTTGACGTATTTGTACAGCTTGTAATCGCAGCGATTGCAATTGCACCTGTTTTCATCGTTACTTCTTGATCTTTTAATGCAACTTTCACTTCTTTATCAAATTCTTGCTCACTGAATCCAAGTCCCTGTGTTCCAACTGGCGCTACAACAGCTTTGTGGAACGCATCTTTCATATTTGAAAGTGGGATTAAATCTTGTGGACGTTTCGGTCCAGAAAGGTTAGATTCGATTGTATTTAAATCAATTTCAACAAGATCAGTATAGATTGGATCTTTACTATCTGCTGTATAGAATAAGCCATTTGCTTTACAATATTCTTCAACAACGCGAATTTGCTCTTCATCTCTACCAGTTAAACGTAAGTAATCTAATGAAATTTCGTCAATCGGGAAGAATCCACAAGTTGCACCATATTCTGGTGCCATGTTTGAAATTGTTGCACGGTCAGCTAAAGGCATGCTCTTTAGTCCGTTACCGAAGAATTCAACAAATTTACCAACTACACCTTTTTGACGTAATACTTGTGTTACTTTTAATGCAACGTCTGTTGCTGTTGTACCGCTTGGAAGTGTACCAGTTAATTTAACACCAATTACTTCTGGCACTGGGAAGTATGAAGGTTGTCCAAGCATTCCTGCCTCTGCCTCAATACCACCAACGCCCCATCCAAGAACACCGATACCGTTAATCATTGTTGTATGAGAATCTGTTCCAACTAATGAATCTGGATATGCAACTAATTCACCTTCAGCATTTTTCACTGCATGAACAACTGGTGCTAAATACTCAAGGTTTACTTGGTGTACAATACCTGTTGCTGGTGGAACTGCACGATAGTTATCAAATGATTTTTGTGCCCAGCTTAAAAATTTATAACGTTCTTCATTACGTTTAAACTCTAAGTCCATGTTGAATGCAAGCGCGTCTGCTGTACCCGCTCTATCAACCTGTACAGAGTGGTCAATTACAAGGTCTACAGTAATTTCAGGATTAATTTTATCAGGATCCCCACCCATGTCTGCCATTGCTTTTCGAAGTGAAGCCAAATCAACAACAGCTGGAACACCTGTGAAGTCTTGTAAAATTACACGAGATGGTTTGAATGGAACATCAATGTCTTGAACATCTTTCGTTCCCCACTTCGCTAAATTTGTAACATGCTCTTCTGTAATTACACGTCCGTCAACTTGACGAAGTACAGATTCAAGCAAAACTTTAATAGAATACGGTAATTGTGATACGTTGCCAACCCCTGCGTTTTCAAGCGCTTTCAATTGATAATAATGATACGTCTTTCCATCTAATTCAAATGTTGCACGAGATTGAAATGGATTATGTTTGACCATTATGTTTCCCCCCTGTTAAACGTGACTAAGTTGTCTGAATATAAAATGTAGACAAATTTTTCAATACCTTACGATAATATCTTATTACAACTTTCTAAATAAGTAAATAATAAGAAACTTATAGTTTATCATAAGTTTTCTTTATCTCTCAAAATCTGAATAGTCTTCGTCCTCCTTATGAATACTATTACCATAAAGCAAAGCTTTCTCTTAGAAGCTTTCCTTTACTGTTTATACATGTAATGAGCAACTCATTATGTTGTCTATAGGGAAAATATGATAGAGGTGAAATCAAATGGGTAAACGAAAAGCAAATCATGTCATTCCAGGAATGAATGCTGCATCAGCACAAGGCCAAGGAACTGGTTATAATGAAGAGTTCGCAAACGAACCGTTAACACCTGCGCAGCGTCAAAATAATAAAAAACGAAAAAAGAATCAGTAATGAAAGATCCCAAAAGGGCTACCTTTTGGGATCTTTCTTTAATGCTTATAACGTAATAGTTCTGAAACTTTTACAAATCGATACCCTTTCTTTTGAAGTTCAGGTAGAATTTTTGCTAGTGCAGCCACCGTTTGACTGCGATCATTTCCTCCATCATGTAACAAGACAATATCTCCACTTTTGGCATTTTTCACGACATGATTTACAATGGATTCAGTACCTGGATTTGCCCAATCTCGTGGATCTTGATGCCAAGACCATAAAACGATTTGATATCCCGCTTCTTTCGCCGTTGTAAATACAGCATCATTAATATACCCACCTGGAGGACGAAATAGCAACGGTTCCTTCGCCCATTTTTCTAAATACTTCTTCCCATCTAAAATATCATTTTTTAATTTTTCATCAGATGCACTTTTGGCATATAAGTGATTCATCGTATGATTTCCAATTTCATGTCCTTCTTTCAGTACTTGCTTGACTAAATACGGATTCTTCTGAATTCGAAAGCCAATCATAAAAAAGGTTGCTTCAGCTTTGTATTGGCGTAATAATTTTAGTACTTGCGGCGTATATGTCGGATCTGGACCATCATCAAATGTGATTGCAATAATTTTCTCATTATTCGGTACTTCCCATGTTACATAGCCGGTAGGCTCTAATTCTTTTCTCAATAACATTTTCGCTTCCACTTTGTCCACTTGAAATATATGTACCAAACAAATTAAACAAATGATTGTTATAACAATTTTTCGTCTTAACATATTTATTCCCGAAGTAAAGAGTCGTTGAAATCGTAACAACCTCTTCACTTTTCTAATTGGTCTACATCTCGCATAATATTTTGTAGATTGCTTTCATATTGTTCAAGTTGTGGACGTTGCGTTTCAGATGCTACTTCAAGCGCATTTTGAATTTGTTCATATGCCTCTTGAATTTCGTGGCGTAAATGTTTTAAATCATGACCATAATCTGAATCATTTTTCACAATATTATTAAATAAATTTTCTGCTTGTACAACTCCTTGTTGTGCGGCTTGAAAAGCTTGCTGTTTATCTTTATGATACGGCATACACTTTCCCCTTTCTACAATAGTTAGTCTCACTTATCTTTACCCTTTTTTCTAAAAACATTCTCGTATAAATTTGTAAACTTCTCTCATTCTAAATATGAAAGGGAGGTGTAATACGCCATGGAAAAAAACAACAGTAAGTCTATTCGCCAAAACACAAAAAAAGGACAGCCTTCTGGGCAACCTGAGCCTTTAAGCGGATCACATAAAGTAAAAAATCGCAACCATTCTAGACAAAAAAATCACGCACATCATGATATGTAAAAAGAAAGACAATTCACATGCATTGCCTTTCCCACATAAAGCGAAACTTTAATCAGTGGAGGTTTTCTTCATTCCACACTGATTATTAGCCCCCACCAATTGGGCTTTTACGGGCAGTTTATCTCCCGCCTTACTTCTTTAGAAAAGCGGAAGCGGCTTGCTCAGAATCGCAGGACGCCCGCACCAAGGGCAGAGAGATGCTTTTTGTCTCGTCCGAGGTGGTGAAACGACCGAAGATTCTAGCCGCTAGAGCTGGACAATGCTTTTGTCAAACTTTGAGGTGGGAGTATTACTGTCGCGAGTAGCAGGATAAAATATGTACATCGAATTCTTTCACTTATGTATTATTTATCCCTCACCCCTAATTTCTTAATGCATATCATAGGATGAATTGAGATTTTACGGAGGGTGTCCTACATGAGCAAGAAAAAGAAAAATTGTCTTTTTCGTGTTAATGGTTTTGAAGAATGGATGGAGCAATTTTGCTCTGAATCCTATGATAACTGTAGTTTTCCTAATCACATTCACATTGATCTTTGTGAAACAGAGCAAGAATATATTTTGGAAACCGATGTTCCTAACGTTACAGAACAAAATGTACTCATAAAAAAGATGGAGACAGGCCTAAATATTTGCATTTCCAAAAAAAATTCTTCCTTACAACGAACCATTTCTTTACCTGCTAACATCATTTATAAAAAAATGCTAGCCTGCCTAGAAAACGGGTTTCTCGCCATTCATATTTCAAAAAATGAAGTGGCCAATAAACATGAAAATAAAGTTCTTTTTTCAAATTAAGCATTAATATAAAGCAAAACTTTAATCAGCGGAGGTTTTCTTCATCCCCCGCTGATTATTAACCTTCATCAATTTGGATTTTACCCTCCCCCTAACTTCTCTGTTTTCATTGAATTTTGAGGTGAAGGGCTTATTGCATGAAAATACTAGGATAAATACAAAACAGGATCTAAAAAGTTTTTTAGCTTTTTAGATCCTGTTTATTTTTTATTTACAAGATGTCTCTTTCGTTATTATTTCGTACTTACCTCCACCTTAGCAACTTCGATATGTCTTTTAGCCAATAAGCTGCGTGTGATGAAAAGAATTGGAAATGCAAACATTGAAAAAATAGACAACATAAAAAATACAACAAAACCATTTTGATACCCATAATGATCTAAAAGTACACCGCCAAACCATGGTCCAATTACTCCACCAATTCCTGAAAAAACCATTGCTCCAAAATATGTCCCTTTTATATGTTTATACCCTAGCTGTTCTCGTTATTTCCATATCAATCCCGTATGTAAATTGTAGCTCTTTACAAACCTCTTTAATTAAGATGTTCACACTATATTTTTCGTTAAATGCAACAACTGCATTTTCTACTTCCTCATATGTATACTTATATTCACCAGTAATTACACTTTTTAAATCAAAGCATTCATTAATACAAAGTTGTACGAGAAGTCGATCATACATAGCCACTACATCTTCTTTTTTCCATAACAATTCTTTTACATATAATCGATCAAATATTACACTTTCTCGATTACATTCTGTTAAAGTCCGGGTCATTTCATGTAATTCTCGATATAGTTCAGAAATATTTGTATTGAGACAAATCAGTTTGTCTACGCCGTTTTCATATAGCATTTCATCCACCCCCGTATATCCCTTTTTCTCATTATAGCAAGAAAATTCTAAAAAAGAGGTTTTTTCTTCTGAAATATTAGGAAACTTATCTAGATTGCTTTACAATGAAACTAGCGAATCAGAAAGGGGTACACAAGTGAAACAAAAATTATACTACATTGATGCTTATCAGCAATCTTTTACAGCTCAAATTATAAAACAAGACTATGATAATGAAGGAAAA
Source organism: Bacillus sp. JJ1127 (assembly GCF_036965845.1). Classification (NCBI taxonomy): domain Bacteria; kingdom Bacillati; phylum Bacillota; class Bacilli; order Caryophanales; family Bacillaceae; genus Bacillus; species Bacillus sp. JJ1127. Next base: position 7,815 of record NZ_JBALQK010000163.1, read on the forward strand.
CTATATGTTACTTTGACAGAAACAGCATTTTATCCAAATGGTGGTGGGCAACCACATGACACAGGAACATTAAATGACGTTTCCGTTATTCATGTGGAAGAAGTTGATGGAGAAATTCGTCACTTCCTATCAAAAGAATTACAGACAAAAGAAGTAACCGGTCAAATTGATTGGCAACGTCGTTTTGATCATATGCAGCAACATGCCGCTCAGCACATTCTATCGGCTGCCTTTTGGGATCATTTTGATATTCCAACAATCGGTTTTCATCTTGGAAAAGAAATGGTAACAATCGATTTAAATACACCGGATCTTTCTATAGAAACAGCGGCACAGGCACTCCAAATCGCAAATCGGATTGTCTTTGAAAACCACCCTATTCGTATCCAATGGATGAACTTAGAAGAGGCAAAACAATTACCTCTCAGAAAAGAGCCAACAGTTACAGAGAATATTCGCGTTGTAATCATTGAAAACTTTGATTACAACGGTTGTGGTGGAACACATCCAAAATATACAGCTGAAGTGGGACCAATTCATATAATCGGATGGGAACGGAATAAAGGTGGCATCCGTTTAAGTTTTGTTGCAGGATGGCGTGCCCTCAAGTTAATGAGTCATCATCAACAAATTATAAAAGACATTTCTAAACAGTTAAACAGTAATGAAAATGATATTCCAAGTAAGGTAACCCAGCTTCTCGCATCTCAGAAAGAAAACGAAAAAACATTACAAGCGATGAATGAGAAACTACTATTTGTAGAAGCAAATGAATTATTACAACAAGCCCAAGACATACATGCTGGAGCACTCATCTCTCAAACCTTTATCAATCGTTCCATGCAGGAAATCGCTAAATTATCTGCCATTATTACTGAACAAAATGAAAACTCAATTACATACTTCGTTATCGAAAGTGATGCGAAACTGCAATGCATCCTTGCATGCGGAAAAGCTGTAACAGCCAACATGAACACAATTTTAAAAAACGCCCTCCCTGCTATTGAAGGAAAAGGCGGTGGCAATCAAAAAAGTGCTCGCGGCGGTGGTAAAGCAATTATGACTGGTGAAGCATTTTTAGCTCATCTTATTCATTTACTAAAAGAAACAATTTAGTTTGTCCTTAAAAAAAATAGGATCCTTCATACAAAACAAACGTCCGTTCTTATTTTAGGGATGATCACTTTACACGTGACTTTTTCCAAGATCCATATAACAAAGGAAAAACAAAAACCCATGCGATAGTAATCTAAAAAGTAGAAAACTAGACTTCTTGCTAGTTTTCTACTTTTTCAAATAATAGAGCAATTCCAATCCCACCACCAATACCTAATGTCGCTATTACGTATTTCGCCTTTTCTCTTTGTACTTGATGGAATAATCGGGTTACAAGCATAGCCCCTGATGCCCCATAAGGATGCCCAAGAGCAATTGCCCCACCGTTTATATTTAACTTTCCATAAGGAATTTGTAACTCTTGTGCACAGGCTACAATCTTAGAAGCAAAGGCCTCATTCATTTCAATATAATCAACATCATTTATTGATAGATTTTGATTTTGTAAGCCAACTAAAAAATTTTAGTTTTTCCTATGCAAATGCTCTAATTCTTTTCGTAATGCTTGTTTTAAAAATTTCCCAACCGATGTTTTTGGAATCTCTTCCATAAACACAATATCGTCAGGTAACCACCACTTTGCAAACTGTGGTCGTAAAAATTCATACAGCTCTTCTTTTGTTACATTGCTATTTTGTTTTTGTACAACACAAGCAACTGGGCGTTCTTGCCACTGCGGATGGGGAACCGCAACAACGGCCGCTTCAAATATAGCCTCATGTGCCATCAATGCATTTTCTAAATCTACAGATGAAATCCATTCGCCTCCACTTTTAATAACATCTTTTGTACGATCAACAATTTTAACACAGCCTTCTTCATCAACTGTAACAACATCACCTGTATATAACCAGCCTTCACGGAACCCTTCTACAGTACGCTCATCGTTATAATAACTTGCAGCAATCCACGGTGCGCGTAAGCATAGTTCTCCCATTTCAGTTCCGTCCCACTTTACTTCTCCGCCTGCTCCAACTACTTTCATCTCCACACCCGGCACAAGATATCCTTGTTTTGATCGAATCTCAAGCTGCTCCTCATAGGATAAATCTGTCTCATAGCTTTTTAATCGCGCAAGTGTCACAAGCGGACTTGTTTCGGTCATACCGTATGCATGCACAAAAGGAACGTTATATTTTTGTTCAAATGCCGCAATCACACTTTTAGGTGCGGCAGCACCCCCACATAAAATTCGTTTTATACTTGATAAATCATAATTGTTATTTTCTAATTCCTGTAACACCCCAAGCCAAATTGTTGGTACACCGGCAGCTATCGTCACTTTTTCATCCTGAATCATTTCAAGTAAAATTTTCGGTGTAAACATCGGACCAGGTAACACTTGTTTTGATCCAAACCATGTTGCTGCAAAAGGTAGTCCCCAAGCATTTACATGAAACATTGGAACAATTGCCATAGCTGCATCACTTTCAGATAATGCTGTTGTATCCGCTAATCCTAGAGCCATACAATGGAGCACTGTACTGCGATGTGTATATACAACCCCTTTGGGATTTCCTGTTGTCGCCGACGTATAACACATGCCAGCTGGTGTATTTTCATCAATATCTTTTAAAAATTGAAAATTAGGATCCCCTTCCGCAAGAAGTTGCTCATAATGATAAATAGGTTGAAGTGAGGTTTCTGGAAGGTCTTCTTTGTCAGTCATAATAATATAAGCTTGTACAGTTGATAATTCATCTTGTATTTTTTCAACGAGAGGTACAAGATCTTCATCAACAAGTAAAATGCGGTCTTCGGCATGTCCAATAATGTAGGAAATATGCCCAGGAGATAAGCGAATATTAATCGTATGCAATACAGAACCAATGCTTGGAATTGCAAAATATGCTTCTACATGTCGATGGTGATTCCACGCTAACGTTCCAACTCGATCCCCTTCCTTTATCCCTAATTTCTTTAACGCACTAGAGAGCCTTCTTGTCCGCTCTCCCATTTGTTTATACGTTAAAGTTGTAATTGTATCATGTGTACGCGAAACGATTTCTTTCTTTGGAAACAGTTTTTCTGCCCTTTCCATCATAGAACTAATTGTTAATGGCACATTCATCATCATATTTGTCCCAACCTCCCGTTAAAGCGTTTTCATTTCATTCATTATATCAAACTTCTACCGATAATAAAGATAATTATTCTGTATTTTCTGAATTATTTCCATAGAAATAATTCAGTTCCATGAAAAATAGAGAGAATCCCACTATACAAATTAGACCCTCTCTATTTTCGGATATATGTCTCCCGTAAAATAATATATTTGTTGGTAAGATATAATTCTTTAAAACACATGAAAAAACGCTAATGCAGCTTCTGTTCCCGATCCTCTCCCCCATATTTTCGTGATAATGTATATGTGATTTCCACTTTATGTTCTCTTTTTTATATGAAACAAAAACCCACATTCCTATGGGATTATGTTCTTCTTTTAACTCCATATCAAAGACAGCTGCTTCTCCTTTTGCATAGACTTGTAATTGAATTCACAAAAATTGTGGTATTCTATAATGTTTTATACTCCCTATATATGTAATTAATTCTTCATCTAGAGTATATTTAATTATACCAATTCCCCTTACTATATAAATCCATTTTAATTTTTCGGCATCTAAATCCCTGCTATGCAGAATAAAAAGTAACCTCCATTCGTTTGCTCGTTCTGTTTTTACTTCGCATGTGGCAAAAAAA
>NZ_JBALQK010000164.1:0-6821 GCF_036965845.1 Bacillus sp. JJ1127
CTTCTTCTATAAGATACTCTTTAACATCATCTTGTTTACTACCAAACATACTACTTATTCCCTCCTTTCTCAATGGTCTCTTTTTAAATATATTAACATTTAAATTTGTATATATAAACATTTAGTGAATTCAATAGAGTACAATAATAGTACTCTATTACAAAATAAAGAAAAAATCCCCACACATTGTGTAGGGATCAAGAGTGAAATAGTCGGGTAACTATCCTCATAGGGGTAGAGGGAGCAACCGTGCCGTGAAGTGCAAAGTAACTTGCAGAAAATGTAATTATGTAGTCGGTTCCTCATTATTTAAGTAGCTGGTTTAATATTCGTTTACCAAAAGCCATAATTTTTGTAACCAATTCAATTTTTATTAGGCGCTTGATTTCAATGGAATATGATATTTTCAAAAATAATTATCAAAACGATTGCCACAAATGTTTGCCAAAAGTGTACGGTGCATTTTTATCCTTTTATTGGAATCTATTTTGTATTTGCCAGCACAGATACTCCTTTTACCCCATTTACCTATTTCACGAGTTTGAGAAAACACAAAAAGGGCTTTTCCCAAGTCGAAGCATTCAAAAAAAGATAGTAAATATCTTCATTTGATGTTCAGCCCAAGAAAAGCCCTTTTTAATAGTTGATGATTACGGATATAGGTTATAACCAATATATCTCGCTGTAGCTCACCATCTCAACATTCAACTGTTTGTATCGAGTTACTCGAAGAAAAAACAAACAGGAAACAAAATAAACAATAAACTAATAATAATAATTTAATTGTATATTGAGAAAGAGTAATTGACAACAGTGATTCTAGCATTAAGTATGATATTGACCTTTCCATGTTGCTAGCAGGAAAGTATCAAACCCTTTTGGATTTCCACACAAGCTCATAAAAATCTTTCCACGTATTTCGAATTAATACCCATGATGCAGATAATAAGTCAATAAAAATAAGTATCAATACCGGATAGATTAACCATAAAAAATTATCCATTATATCACATTTTAAATAATTCTTTTTAATCCAACATTCAAAATATCAAGTAATTGGATTATTTCTTTTTTATCTTTATTAATACCGTTAATAACTAATTCTTTTTCTGTTGCTTGCTTAAATTCAATAAATAGCATTTTAGCTTCAGTTAATAATTCATCAGAATAATGTTTGCTGATACCGTTATTTGAATTAAGATAAATAATTAAGTTTACTACTTTAATAACATTTAGGGCAATTGTTTCTTGAGGTAATTGGCTTAATAATTTCCCTGCGGCTCCACCTGCAATAGCACCTAAAATACCACTTCCACCAGCTAAAAGAGTCATTCCTCCGGCCATTCCCAGTCCGCCTGCAGCTATTGATCCCCCTCCTAAAATTGCTAAACCAGAAGCAGTAGCTGCTGCACCAGATAATCCCATTAGGCCACCAATAGCTGGAGCGATAACAGGCATAGCTAAAATAATTGCAATTGCAGATGCGCCCATTAGACCATATATTCCCCATTTTAGGATGGATGTGCTCTCTTTTTTTACATCTTTATAAAATAATTTGGTATTTTTTATGATTTGTAGACCTAGATCATTTAAACCCATTCGTTTTGAAATGTCATTAATTGTACCTTCAAAATCTACCTCTTTGCCCGCTGCCTCAAGGGAATCATGTGCATAATATATTGGCGTATGAACTATTTCTTGTAGAATTAAAAAGAGCTGAGCTTTCCCAATCTCCGAATTTTTGAAATTGTTAATTAAATCATCGATTGAACATATTATGTTTGAACTTGAAGAAGGTAGATTTTGATCATACCATTTATCCATCCATAGCTCTTTTTTTTCAATCCTTTTTTCAATTTTAGTAATGGCATTATTTATTCGATTTTGCTTGATAGAATTAAAAAAACCACTCTTTCCAATTGTCTCTATTTCTTTATCTTTTTGAATATCTAACTCTTTTTCTTCATTATCAATATCTTTTTCTATGCGCTCCAATATTAACTCTTGAAGTAGTACATAACCTGTTTCGTCTAATCTAAATGTTTTGGAAAGTTCCATGTTAAACTCCTTTAATCAATAGTCTTTTATCATGCTTTAATTGGCCCAAGTGTAGTGTTGCATATATTATGTTACAAATTAATTTTCGATAATACGGTGATATTTGTAGCGAAATAGAAAAGAGATTCTTGCAACACTGTTAATGCCTTAACGTACAGCAAAATGATTAAAAAGATTTGAATGTGATTGTTACGTATCCAGCATGTTTTTCCCCATTTTCTATATAATCAGTAGTTTGCGCGATGGATACAAATTTATCTTCATAATCTGGTATTTTTACAGTAGTATTTGTATTTTCTAATCTTTCCATTACTGCTGCGTGAACGTCTTCTGAGTTGAATTTTAGTCCTCCCTGATGATCAACTATACTAAGTAATTTAAACAAATCAACATAACTCGTAGTACTTTCTGTATCATCTTTAAAACCTTGTAATGTAATAGACTTTGAGTTCGTTTGAGATATCTTCATGTTATAGTTTCGTGATAGCTCGATAAACTCGCCTTTATTCAAGCCTAATTGATATGATGTACCTAACATAGAATTCGCTAACTGTACAAATTCTGGATATTGATATGTATCACCACACGATGAAAATCTAGAATCTAGTGTTTTATTGATAGTGTTTTTTTCTGGGTTTGTAAGTATCGCATTATATGAAAATTCTGCGTATTGTTCGCGTTTCACTAAATCATTACCTAGGTAATTTCCAGAACCATCACCCCTAGATATATTATTGGCTAATAGTGCATTTGCATATAGCTCCGCCCAATGATTTTTTGGTATGTCCTTGAAGCTTACTGGTGTATTAAAGTTTAAGTTAAAAGCTTTTTGTAGTACAACTGCCATCTCATATCGAGTTCCCTCGCGTATATATTGGATTTCATCAAAAACAAGCAACACGTTTGATGATCTATAAATTAACAGAGCCTGAACATACGAAGCGATTAGAACGGCACAAAAAAGAAAACAGACGAATGCCTAAATACGCAAGTGGAATCAACTTATTTATTACAAATATAAAAGAAACAGATATGAAAGCACATGAGATTTATCAGCTCTATTCCCTTCGATGGCAAATTGAAATTTTGTTTAAAACATGGAAATCTATTTTTGGCATTCATGAGGTTAAAAAGATAAAACTCGAACGATTCCAGTGCCATTTGTATGGGCAGTTGATTGCGTTATGTCTTATCGCAAGTATAACTTATAAAATGCGGAGGCTCATATGGGAGAGGAAACATAAAGAAATCAGTGAATATAAGGCAACGTATATTACCTATATTTATTTTCCAAGTATACTCGATGTGCTGTTCACATCCTGTCGAGACATGATTCCCATTCTTGTCAGATTGTTCGAAGACCTATCGAAAAATGGTAGGAAAGCACATCGGTATACCAAATATTCACCATTTGATATTCTTGGCATCACTCAAGAATATACAAATTCACTTCAACACACCGCTTAAAAAAATAAGTATGTTGAAGTCTTATTTGAGTATGTCCAAATATAGAAACTTGTATTCTATATCTAACAAAAATACNNATCTGGAGTATTTTTGTTAACTTGATGGCTATGGCCACATTATGGCACCTCTTTTATATGTAAGGAATACTAGAAGAAGCCTACCTTCTAGTCTATTCCCATTTATAAGTCCAAAACTGCTCCATTTGTAACCATTTTAACGTTGCAGCATCTTTATTTTTCAGCTTCACTTCTGTTTCTTCAAGCATCGCTTCCGTTTGAGAACGATGTGCACGTAAAGCTGCTAACTTTTGATCAAATGCTTCGCTAATGTTATTCACCACATCGGGTTCACCTAATACTTCTTCACGATTTTTCGTAATTGCAACAGCGTGAATAACCGGACGCGTTTCTTTTGGCATACGTGATACTGCACGAACTGTAGCACGACCAAATGCATCATGGTCTGGGTGAACACCATGTTCTGGATAGAATGTAATAATTCTTGATGGCTGTACATCGCGAATTACCGCTTCAATTTTATCTGCTACAAAATCTACATCTTCAAACTCTAACGTTTTATCATGAAAACCAAGCATTCTTAAATCTGTAACGCCCATTGCTTCACATGCATCTTTTAATTCCTTTTCACGGATACTTGGAATTGTTTCACGGTTTGCAAATACACCTTTCCCCATGTTACGTCCCATTTGTCCAAAGGTTCCACATGCATAGGTTACAGGTACTCCTTGTCTTGTTAATAAACTAATTGTTCCTCCTGCTGCATAGGATTCATCATCTGGATGCGGAAATACAACAAGTACATGTCTCTCCATACGTTTCCCTCCTTCTTATTTAAATGGCGTTAAGCTTAATTCAAGTGCTACTGCTAAACGACCTTTATTATCGTGCCCTGCTAGTAATAAACGATCTTGCTCGTCTACTTCCCAATGTGTAATGCCTTCAGCATATACCCAGCCATGATTCATTTTGAGACCAACTCGGTATGGATTTGTTCCGGTTATTTTCCCGCGCTCAAAACGGATAATTGCATTGCGAATGAATGCTCCGACTGTCATCATTTTTTCATTAATATGTGAAGCATATGCTCCATTTGTCGTTTCTAAATGAATATATACATCTTTATTTACAAAACGTTCGATTTCATGTTGAATAACAGCGCTATCTTTTACTATTTCCATCGGATTTCACCTCTTCAAACCATTTTACGCAAAAATAATGTAAATTGCTATCTCTATATTAGAGGACAATGCTCACTTTGCATAATAATTTGCACTTTGTTTTTTATTTTCTGTTACGGTATGTGAAATTCTATTCTTCCTCTCTATTGTAAATAGTTTTCTTTCTTTTTTGAATTTGCTACAATAGAGTTTATGCGGAGGGATGCATTTCGACAATTTAATACATATTTTAAAGAAGGTGACATGTTGGAACATTCAGCACATGAAGTAGCAAATTGGCAATATTATTTTGCAATTGCCGTATTTTTAGTGACATATGGATTTATTATTTCCGAGAAATTGAACCGTGCTGTAATTGCACTGTTCGGTGCTGCCATTATGATTATTTTTGGAATTGTAGACTTACATACTGCCTTTACATCACATATTCAATGGGAAACGATTACCCTTTTAATTGGAATGATGATTCTCGTACATATTACGAGCCAATCTGGTGTATTTGAATATGTAGCTATTAAAGCAGCAAAAGCAGCAGGCGGAAAGCCCATTCGAATTTTATTATTTCTATCCCTATTAACCGCTGTCGGCTCTGCATTTTTAGATAACGTAACGACTGTTTTATTAATTGTTCCTGTTACATTATCTATCACGCGTATTTTAAAGGTACAACCTGTTCCTTATTTGATTTCTGAAGTATTATTTTCAAATATTGGTGGTACCGCAACGTTAATTGGTGATCCTCCAAATATTATGATTGGATCTGCTAATAAACATTTAGATTTTAATGCTTTTTTACTTAATTTAACTCCAATTGTAATTATTATTTCTGTTGTTACATTAGGCATTATTTATTTTATGTATCGCAACAAATTAAAAACAACACCTGAACAAATTGCCAAGCTTATGGCCTTAAATGAAAAAGACTATATTCGTGATCGAAGCCTACTCCTAAAATCTCTTTCTATTTTAGGACTGACAATTCTCGGGTTTGTTCTTCATTCGATTATTCATGTGGATGCGGCAGTTATTGCGATGACTGGTGCTACACTCCTTATGTTAATCGGCGTGAAACAACATGAATTAGAAGATGTATTCGCTCATGTAGAATGGGTAACAATTTTCTTCTTCGCTGGATTATTTGTTCTTGTTGGCGGATTGATTGATATCGGCCTTATTTCTTCACTTGCGAAAAAAGTGATTGACGTAACAAATGGCGATATCGGTTTTGCAGCAGTTCTCATCTTATGGGTATCTGGCGCCGCATCAGCTACTATTGATAATATTCCATTTGTCGCAACGATGATTCCACTTATTCAAGATTTAGCATCAGGACTTGGACTTTCTGCTGATTCCCCTCAAATTGAAGTACTATGGTGGGCATTATCACTTGGCGCTTGCTTAGGAGGGAACGGAACGTTAATCGGAGCATCAGCAAACGTAGTTGTTGCAGGTATCGCTAACCGCGAAGGACATGGATTTTCTTACCTTGACTTCTTAAAAATTGGCTTACCGTTAACGATCGTTGCATTATTATTATCACATGCTTATATATATTTACGTTATTTAATGTAAAAAGGTTTGCAGCATATTGCTGCAAACCTTTTTTATCACCAAAATATCCCGATAATTGCTAATGCTCCTAAAATAATACCACCAATTTGTCCAACAATTGCTGGTGACAATTGAACACCTTTTTTCACTTCAACAATCGGCCTTTCATGCCGAAGCTGTTGAACCTCACTTTGCAATTGATGCATACTGCCATGTAATTCTTTTACAAGTTCTTTTAACTCTACTATCTCTTCATTTACTGGTTTTGGCTTTTCTAAATTCATCTGACAAGACTCCTTATTTTAATCCATATGTTGTAAAAATTCGCCATCTGTTCTATCTTATCCTGCTCAATATATGCATTTTATTGAATATGCTTATCTCGCTATTTGTGGACAGTACAGCAAAGAAGGTAGCTAGGAAATCAAATGCCCGTAAAAACTCAATTGGTGCAGGCTGATAACCAGTAGAGGATGAATCCCCTACTGTTAAAGTTTTACTTTATGTCAAAGAATTTACCTTACCATATACAAAAAAGATAAAATCG
>NZ_JBALQK010000164.1:6885-13075 GCF_036965845.1 Bacillus sp. JJ1127
GTATCTAATAAATTATTTTTGAATCTTCATCCATTCATTCTGTAATATCCCCATTATAATACGGTCAAATTTCTTTCCATCTCGTTGAACAGCTTCTCTCATACATCCCTCCATCTGAAAGCCAACCTTTTCATACGCTTTAATTGCAGGCTGATTATATGAAATAACATCGAGACCTACACGATGTAAGTTTAATTCGTGAAAAGCATATTTCAGAATAAGGCGTAATCCTTCCGTACCATACCCCTTTCCTCTATGATCCTTATCACCTATACCAATTGCTAATAAACCAGCTCTATTATTCCACTCTATACTATGCAGTGCCACAAAACCAATTAGGATATCTTCTTGAATTGTTCTTAACATGAACGAAACACCGTTTGATTTTCGGCTCTTTAATAGCTCATACTCCTTTATTTCATGTAAAGATTGTGGAATTGCAGCGTCCGTATCTACATTTCTTAAATACTCACTATCTTCTTGCCAAATAGCCATTTTCTCAACATCTTCCGCTCTAATTGCTGATAATTTAATATTTTCGCCTACAAAAAGATTATTCATTGTAGTGTTCATTTTAAAGATCCCCCTTTTCAATTATGGGGATAGTTCTGTAATTTACTAGATCTATCTATCCCCGTGCCCCATCGTCTTCAGTAATAGTGGGGTACTTACAATAAGCGATAGCATTGGCACACCTCCCTTTAATAAGTTTGCACTCATTATATAATTTTCTGAGTATTTAATCAAAAAGGGATTATAAAAAAGACCCTTCAAATTGAAGAGTCTCATTTTAATATATCTACATCTATAGGCACACTTTTCCTTTTTAAAAAAATTATAGTATAGTAAGTTATCATCGGATTTTTCAGATAAAAACACCCATCATACGGAAGGAGAAACAATGTTTTATATCAAACAACTTCTTTTCTTTACCTATCAACAAGCTTTATCCTGTGTTTTTCCAGTAGTCATTTTTATCACCCTTGCCGGTTCAAAACTCATCCTGATTCCAGGGCTATATCGTTATGATTTCATCCTAATTGTTTGTCTTCTTGCTCAATATATTATGTACAAAACTCGTCTAGAAACAAAAGATGAGCTTAAGGTGATTGCTGTCTTTCATCTCATTGGGCTTTTATTAGAAATATATAAAGTTCACTTTGGTTCATGGAGTTATCCTGAAGAAGCATATTCAAAAATTTTTGGTGTCCCACTTTATAGCGGATTTATGTATGCTAGTGTCGCTAGTTATATATGCCAAGCATGGCGAAGATTACATTTACAAATGCAGAACTGGCCTAGGGCGATTTGGACAATACCACTAGGAGCTATGATTTATTTCAACTTTTTTACACACCACTTCCTATATGACTTTCGCTGGGTTTTAACTATCCTTTTATTCATTGTCTTTTTTCGTACTTTTGTACAATTTTCTGTACAAGAAGTTACATATAAAATGCCACTTGTACTTTCATTTTTCCTTATTGGATTTTTCATTTGGATTGCTGAAAACATCGCTACGTTCTTTGGCGCATGGCAATATCCCAATCAGCGAGAAGCTTGGAGCCTTGTTCACATCGGCAAGATTAGTTCATGGTTTTTACTCGTTGTAATCAGTATTATGATTGTGGCGCAGCTTAAACATTTTAAAGATAATGAAAACAAGCCAACTTCAATATCATAAGTTGGCTTGTTACATTTTGCTTCCCTATAAAGTGAAACTTTAATCAGTGGGGATTTTCTTCATCCCCCACCGATTATTAGCCCGCAAATAACAGGATAAATATTTCGTCGCTCAATACACTTTACCAAATGATGCCCTTGTTACATCTATGAATTGCTGTAATGGTAATGTGATCCATTTATCTTTATGCCAAGCAATTTGTGTAAAAATAGGAGTGATTGTATTATCGAAAACCAACTCCTTCATTGTACCTTCTTGTATATCTTTTCCTACAACCATTGCTGGTAAAATCGCTACACCTAGGCCTGCAATTACACATTGCTTAATTGCTTCCACACTAACAAACTCAATTTTATTTATAGGATATACGTCTTCTGTACGGAATAAGTCTTCAAATATAGTACGATATGAACAGCCTAGCTCTGTTAATAACAGCGTTTCGTTTTCTAAGTCTTTTATGGAAACCGTAGTTTTCTCAAGTAAAGGATGATTAGGAAAAACAACTATTTTTAATTCCTCTTGAATCAAAGACTCTACATGCAAAACATCTTCTGTTTTACATTCGTCTAAAATAAAGGCTAAGTCTAATTTCCCTTCCATTAATTGTTCTTTCGCATCCTTATTTGAATGAGCTGGTTTAAATATAAGCTTTATTTGAGGGAACTTTGCCTTAAACTCTTTTAAAATGAAAGGAAGTCGATATGTACATTGGCTTTCTTGTGCTCCAATTAGTAGCGTACCTGATATTTCCTCATCATCTTTCACAGCCATTTTAGCCTCATAACTTAACGCTATCATCTTATCCGCATATAACTGAAACTTCCGCCCTGCTTCAGTCAAAAAAAGACGTTTCCCCAATCGTTCGAACAATGGTGTTCCTAGCTCAGCTTCCAATGCTTTTATTTGAGCTGTCACACTTGACTGAGCAAAATTCAATATTTTCGCAGTCTGCGTAAAATTCAAATTTTCCGCTGCCGTTTTAAATGTAATTAATTGTTTTATTTCCAATATCTTTTCCTCCTTCCAATCGATATTTTCGATTGATTCCATCGAAATAATCTTCTTTTTCTATTGATATATGTATTGTATGATAAGAAACATTAACAAACAATATTGACGTACGTTACAAATTGGAGGTATTCCATATGAAAGCACTTTGTTTCGAAGCATTCGGAAATGCTGATGTATTAAAATATCAAGAAGTTCCAGACCCAATTATAAAACCAAAGGAGATTCTTGTTCGTACAAAAGCGATTGGCTTAAATTTTGCTGATATATATAGACGTAGAGGTGACTATCATCTTGCTGGTAAACCACCTTATATATTAGGGTATGAAGGATCAGGGATTGTAGAGCGTGTTGGTAATGAAGTTTCTAATATTAATGTTGGCGATCGTGTTGCATTTGCTGATGTCCCGTTCGCAAATGCCGAATTAGTAACTGTTCCAAAAGAAAAAGTTATTCCACTACCTGATCCTATTTCTTTCAATACAGCCTCTTCTGTTTTATTACAAGGTTTAACGGCTCATTATTTAACAAAAGATAGCTATAAAATAAAAGAAGGCGATGTTATTTTAGTGCATGCAGCAGCTGGTGGAGTTGGCCAACTTCTCGTGCAAATGATTAAACTGCAAGGTGGAAAAGTTATCGGTCTTACTTCATCAAAAGAAAAAGCAAACGTAGCTTATTCAGCTGGAGCAGACTATGTATTATTATATACAGAAGCATGGTGTGAAAAAGCACTGAAAATCACAAAAGGGCTTGGGGTTGACGCTGTATATGAATCAGTAGGTTCTACATTAGAAGAAAGTTTCAAGGCTACAAGAATCGGTGGGACAGTTGTATTTTACGGAATGGCTGGTGGCAATCCTGCCCCTATTGACCCCCGAATGCTAATGGATACTTCGAAAACTTTAACTGGCGGCGATCTTTGGAATGTACTCACAACGTATGAAGAACGAAAAAAACGTTCACAGCAACTATTTGATTGGATTACCGCTGGAAAATTAAATATCAAAAACCCAACTACTTTCTCTTTAAAAAATGGTGCTGAAGCACATCGATTATTAGAAAATCGAAAAAGTACTGGGAAAATTTTATTGATACCGTGATTATTTCGGATAAGGAATCTGAATCAAAAAGGGGGCAGCTAGAAGAACTCTTCTAGCTGCCCTTTTTTCAATTCTATTTATAAATACTTCGTCTGGCTATAATCTTTCGCATGCTCTTGTTTAATCATTATATTCATTTCATCCTTTGTTCTTTCTTATTTCTTTTTGAATTTTACGAAGTGCTTTTTTCGATCCCCGCTCTATATCATGCTGCATTTTCCGCTCTTTATAATCCATAAATAATGTATCTAAATCGTACCCTTCTGGATATAATTCCTTCGCTTGTACCTCTAAAGAGATTCGCTTAACATTTACTTCCATACATTCCCCATTATAAAACACGACAACGTTATGGAAATTATCTTTTTCTTTATATACAATTCCAAAGTCATCATAGTCTAATAATTTCACACGGTCTCCCTTTTCATATTTATATTTCTCTTCTATTTTCTCTTTCACAACTTTAGGTTTTCTTATTCTACTTTCATGCAGTCTCTCTAAACGATATTCTTTATTTTCCATATAACCTTTTGCTCTTTGCAGCACATTTTCTCGTATATTCATTTTTTTTGAAATCCATAGGGCATTACTCTCCCCCGATTTCCCTATCATTAACTTATACATTGGTTCCAATGTTTCACTATTAAATTGCATCGCCGCGTTCATAAAATCACTGTGCATTTCTGAAAAGCGTTTAATTTCACCATAATGAGTAGTCGCAACAGTTATACAACCCATATGATAAAACTCTTCTAAAATAGAAATCGCAAGCGCAGCTCCTTCATTCGGTTCCGTACCGCTGCCGATTTCATCAAATAATAAAAGTGTATTATTACTCGAAGCTCTCATAATTTCCGAAAGATTTTTCATATGCGATGAAAATGTACTCAGTGCATTTTCTATACTTTGATTGTCACCAATATCTACAAAAATATTTCCAAAGATGGCAATCTCCGTTTCCTTATCTGCTGCAATATGAAACCCTGACATTGTTGCTAATGTTACTAAACCTATTGTTTTGAGAACAATCGTTTTCCCACCAGCATTTGGTCCTGTAATAATTAAGCTTCGGTAATTTTGCCCGATTTCAAAGTTTAGTGGTACAACTTCTCCTGATAATAATGGATGTTTGCATTGAACTAATTTTACATATCCATAATCATTTAACCTCGGCTCTATCCCGCCAATATGTTTACTAAATTTCGCTTTTGCAAACACCATGTCATATTGACTAATCAGCTCCATATTAATCTTAATGTTATAAATGTCCTCTAAGATCATTCCCGATAAAGTGGCTAATATTTGATATTCTTCCATCGCTTCTTCAGCTTTTAGGCTCGCTAGTTCCACATTTAATTTTGTAACAGTATTAGGCTCTATAAAAACTGTTGAACCTTTAGAAGAAATTTCAACAATAGTTCCTGCAACTTGATTTTTATAAGAAGCTTTAACCGGAATTGTATAGCGATCATCTTTTTTACTAATAAAGAATTCTTGAATATACTTCTTATTCACACTACTATTTAAAAATTTATTTAACCGTTCTTTAATTTTCCCCTCTACGGAGTCGACATTATTTCGAATTCGTTTTAACTCTTTGCTTGCGGCAGAATCAATACGATTTCCTTTAATTGAAAAATCAATTTCTTCTTCCACACTTTTGAATTCGGACATTGAATTCGCATACGATGCTAGTACTGGTGCGAAAAATTCTTTATCCAGCATAAACTTTTTAACCTTTCGACACCCTCGTAAAAAGTCTGATACACGAACTAGCTCATTTGGATCTAAGATCATGCCTTTCTCAAGTTTTTGAATTGTACTATCGATATTAGAAATCCCGAAAAAAGGTACATGCCCTTCTGCATCTAATATAGCTCGCGCTTCAGTTGTTTCATTCAAACGATTTTTCACTACTTTTATACTTGTGCTTGGCTCCAATTTATTTAACAACTGTTTTCCTAATCCACTCACACAATACGATTTAACTATTTCCTTCAACTCGTTATATTGCAACTTTTCCAAAGTTATTTTATTCAATTTCTATTCTCCTCACTATGATTTACTCACATCATAAATGAAGATACCCACCCATTAGATTCCAATGAGATGTAAATAATTAGATTTTCATGCGATAAAAATAAACACAAAAAAGCTGCGGAGATACCGCAGCTTTTTACATTTACAAGGCATGTGTAATATATAATGAAATAAACCATCAAAAAACACATGGCTACCCCCTAATCATTACACGCTTTATAAAGTATTGTAGGTATCTTCATAGGTTGAAATAAATCCATGACAAAATTAGGGGTATGAATTATATAAAAATCCCCTGTTCTCATCAGATTTATTTCATTCAATTTTTCCTATTTAGAACCTACCGCACTCACAA
>NZ_JBALQK010000165.1:0-1200 GCF_036965845.1 Bacillus sp. JJ1127
GTTTTTACTTCGCATGTGACAGAAAAAGCCCTGACCGCTTCTATACATGAATAGATGCTCTCTCCCGCCTAAAAAGAGGAAGTTTATTTAGTTGATGTATATATAGCAGTTATTTCAATTTGAACACAGCACTCACTGGATTATGATCACTATTTTCAAACTTCAAATCTTTTCCTTGTACATTTACAATTTCGACATTTGGTGAAACCAAAAACCCATCAATAATGGTCACAAAGTTTTCGCCTTCTACATATTTCTTAGCATCATCCCTTACTGTCCAAACTGACGAATCTACTGCCCATTTGAACCCACCATCTGTAAAATCTTTTGGCAGCTCTACTAACCACTCAGGCCATACTTTTAAAAAATTAGGATCCTGTAATTGAACATTAGAAACTAACTGATTCCAATCTCCACCTAATATTACGTAATCACCGTTTTGATAGTGTTTGTTCATATATTGTTTTAAATAATCCACTTGTTGTCTTCTTATTTTTCCGCCTTCATCATAAGCCGATAAATGTAAGTTTACAAGTCTTACATATTTGCCATTATCAACAGGAATTTTATGTTCAACAATCGCTCGATCTAAATCAAACAACTGCTTCGGCCAAGGCTCTATTCCTGGAAGCTGAAATCTTGCTGCTTTTTGAATCGTATATTTAGAGAATGTTCCTAGTCCCGCCTCAACATAGCCCATTGGTTTTGCCAAAGGAACAGGGACCCACTGTACGTTATAATTATAGCCAAATGATGATGCGTAATTTGGCAAACCTTGTTTAAATACTTCATATTCATTTATGTCGAATGATCGCAACGCTTTTACATCTACTTCTTGTAATAATGCAAAATCAGCATCCTCTCTCTGTAAAAAAGAAAGCATATTTTTTAAATTCGTCTCTGTTTGTCCTTTACTACTAGAACGTGATCCCTCTCCTCCGTCCATAAAGAAATCTTGATCTTTATCTAAACCAGCATATCCAATATTAAATGTAGTAACTTTAAAATCATTCCCCTGCTTTAATACTCTCGCTTTATTATTCTCCACCTTTACTTCAGTAGCAACAGCTGGTTCCACATCTGTAATTGTCATATACGCTAAAAATACAGCGAGACCACCTGCTACTATTAAAACCAATATGAAAATCACTTTAAAAATCTTCTTCAAGCAAATGACTCCCTTTTATATAAATCCATTTT
>NZ_JBALQK010000166.1:0-9265 GCF_036965845.1 Bacillus sp. JJ1127
GAAGAATGTATTTCTTAACTTGATAGCGATGTGGCGGAACCTCATCTCTGAATCATAATTTTTATGTAAGTGAAAACTGAAGCAGCAATTTTATAATAAATGAAATTTACCCTTTATGTTTTGTTAGACCCTCTGATAAATATTCGATCATATTCACCTCTTCGATAAAGACTTTGTAAAAATGGATTTTGTTCTATGGTTTTAAAAGATGTTTCAAAGAAACGAATTAAAAGTTCTTTTGGTGGTAGAAACTCACACATAATTTCTAAAATGATTTAATTTTTTACTTCTTCCTCTTTTCACAACACTGCGTAAAATTTGTTTCTCCCAGAGCTGATTAGGGATAATCAGCTCTTTTTATTTTGTTTTGATGATATGAGAAGTGGGTGTGTATGCTCCCGATCATGATGACAGGCACAGTAGCTTGTCATATATGTATAATTTCATTAAATCTAAATATAGAATTTTATTAATTTTTATGTTAAACTGATTACATTCCAAGAAGTCATTCATTATAGTTTGTCTTTTTGCAACACCTTGTTAGTTGCTCTAGAGCCCGTCCAGCTCTAGAGCTTTTTATTTGGACACATTTACCAGGTCCTTTACCAATAAATTCATGATATTATTACGATGTCGATTCGACAATTCGACAATACCCTTACTTTAGAGCCCTGAACCCCGACTCCCTCAGGGCTCTTTTTGTCCTTAAATGATAAGCACATCAGCCTATCATATGTTCATATTTTCGTAAAATCTGTATATAAAATTTTTACGAGTTATATGTTAAACTTTTTATATCTAAGGAAGTCATTCCCTACCATTTGTCTTTATTATTACCCTGTTATTAGCTCTAGAGTCCCCCTCTAGGGCTTTTTATTTGCTCTATTTTTCTAGAGTTATAAACTCAAAGTGATGAAGGCAACTGTTTCTGCACTGTTATGTACGCCCCTAGCTTTTAAATCCTGTATAATTTCGATAATCTTCTTTCGTTCGTATTCATCACGCTGTTGTTTATGGTTCATCTATCTTTATACTTGTCTTGATTAACTGAATGTAAAACTACCTCTAATTCAAGGTTGTTCAATGCTTCTAACAACTCTTTAGCTCTATACAATCCTTTAATTTCAATTTTTTCTGTTAAATTCGTATTCTTCATAACTCTCATGTTGCTTTGAAATAAAGTTTGATCAAAAATACCTCGCAATCCCAAGTTTTACGATAAATAAAAAAGTTTAATCATTCTCTACCTGTATTGCTCCACAATCGCGCCCTATAATTGAATAACTAACGGTTTTCTTACAGCAAGTTGACGAAGATCACAGTAAATTAGTAAAGTAAAAAAGAGAATATCCAAATTAATATTCTCTTCTTGGGATTTACCCGATTAAAAAGAAGGTAAGTTATCTAAGTTATTTTCTTTAATACCATCAGGTTCACTACGTATAATATCCCTGCCATACTTATGAAATACGTCCACATGAGCTAACTTCCCTGATTTTGCTTCATCAAGAGCAGTAATATAATCCAATTCTCTTCCACTACTTGTTTTAAAAGCAATAATATCATCCTCATCATTTTTACGAACTGCAACAATTTTTTCTACTCCTGAATCGACTTCCTCAACTACTTCCAATTGAGCTTGGTCTTCCCCATGCTGTAAGTATTCATTATAAATTTTTTGAAAGTCTTTTTTATCCATAAAACCCACCTCCAAAACATTTTATTAGTATGTTCGGAAGCTATTAGTTTTATGTACCATGCTCCTTAACAAAATGTATTGTCTTTACAGTTTTTCATACTTCCATTTCATAAATGCGAACCTAACCCAGCTTTTCAGCTCTTATTCAACATAGTTGCTCAATACATAAAGATCGAGCACAATTCTTGCGACAGAATTGCGCCCTATTTTTGAAGATCATTGACTAAATCTTATTCGAGATAAGCACCCTCTAGGTTGGTACAAATGATGGGTTCGATTAACTATCTTCCTCTAAATGATGGTTGAGTCTTTTCTAAAAATGATTTAGCTCCTTCCCTGAAGTCCTCTGTGGACGCTATCAAACCGAAATAATCTGCACCGAGAAGCGCGGACTCTTCTAAAGTTAGATTACACCCCCGATGAATTGCCTCCCAAGTCATTTTTACTGCGATAGGAGCCTGAGACAGAATTTCTAGGATAAGAGTTTCTGCTTCTGATAGTAACTTATCAGGTTCAACAATTCTATTAACCAGTCCTATTCTATAAGCTTCATCTGCGCTTATCGCGTTTCCAGTGAGCAACAGTTCTGCAGCACGTCCTTTACCAATAAGTCTGGGAAGTCTTGTAGTTCCCCCAAAACCGGCAACAGCTCCAATACGGACTTCAGGATGTCCTAATCTAGCATGATTAGCAACAACACGGAGCGCACAGGATTCAGCTAATTCTAGCCCGCCTCCTAATGCGAAGCCGTTAATAGCAGCAACAACCACTTTTCCCAATGACTCGACTTTATTAGTAACCGTAACAGCCAGCTGAGCTAAATCTCTTACTTCCAGAGGAGTGACTTTATTGAGAAACTGAATGTCCGCTCCTGCGGAAAATGCCTTTTTCCCGGCACCAGTAATTATCACTGCCTTTACACTTGAATCAGTTTTAACCCTGTCCAAAATGGATGAAAGTTGTTCAAGTACATCTTTGTTTAATGCATTTAGTGCTTCCGGTCTGTTTAGAGTAATTCTTGCGATTCCATTTTCTTCAGTGTAGAGAACGACATCTTTATTTAACATCTTATTCCCTCCTATATTTCAGTGTACCAACAAAAGCTTACCAATCTTGTTCCCGCTAATTACTCACTCATAAGCATATATATTCAGAATATACCAACTAATACAAAAACATTTTTTTATTCATCCATAGATTACAAATAAAAGAGTTCTTTTCTGGAGAACCACCATTATTCATTTTTATGAAATTCTTATAATCTCTTTTTTGTTCATGTCATCTATTCACCCTTAATTTTTGGATATCTCCTTCTTGAATTAAACTGACCGTTAGTACAATAAGAAAAACTGAAATCTCTCCTGTATTAAATCAGGATTTCAGTTTTTCTTTTTTTAAAACAGTGCAATTTTATTACAAACAGTCCAATTTAAAAAGGTTCCGATACGCTGCTCAGAGGCTTGGTTCAACCCCTTTTCAGCTAATCGAGCTCTCTGTGAAAAATTCATTTTATTTACTCTTCTCTTCATCACATATAATTTTATCCATACTATCACAAGGACTTCTTGTTGCAAATGAATAAAAAGAATAATCAGACAGTCTGTTCCGAATTAATTTTCGCTTTACGACCAATCCGACAAACGACACGCATTAATTTTTTATACAATTTACAACTGCTTCCCCATCTGTTTCATTAATATCAGCAATAATAACAAATACATCTTTATTGGATAATTGTATAGCCAAAGACCGCCCGATACCAGAAGCCCCACCAGTAACAATTGCAACTTTTTGCTTAGACATCTTGAACCCCCCTGTTTTTTGAAAATACATGGTGTGTACGGATGAATCTAAGAAATTGAACAATCGTTCTAATTAGCACAATATAAAATTCTTTGTCATACGAATGATTTGGGCATAGTGGTCGGCAACTAATTCCGCTCCTTTGCTATTTAGATGTACTCCGTCTAAAGTCAAATATAGGCCGCGCTTTTGTGATATACGATCAATTTTCTCTTGTTTTTTCAAGAATAAAGCTTCCCACATTACTCTCAGTGAATTTGTTGTTATATATTCAGAGGTATCGTAATTTTCGAGGATTGAAATAAACTCTTTATATAAATTAAGATATACTACATTTTCATATTGTTGTGATAATACAGAAATAACTGTTCCAAATTCATATATTTGTTTATTCCACTCATTATTTATGTTTTCTCCAATTATAGTAGGGGATACTACAATGACTCTTTTTGATTGTTTGAGAATTTTCTCGAGCAGTATTTTATAACGCTCTTGAAATTCTTCTTGATTTGATGCGATAGGATTTGCTTTTACCTTTAAAAGTTTTGCGTAAATATCATTTACACCAATCCATAAAAAAGAAATATCAAAAACATCATTTTGTTTTTGATTGCTAATTCGATTTGTTAAGCTTATAACTGTTTCACCGGGTTTCCCTAAATTGTATAGTGTATCATTGGGAAATTGCTCACTTAATATGTTATAAAATGAAACGCCTGGTCTTCCTTCGGTTAAACTATCTCCATATAATCCTATTTGCATTTCACATGCCTCCTTTTCTACATGTAAATGAAATAAAAGACAAAGAGTATTAGACACTTTCTTTTGAGATAGATAGTAAGAAAATCGTAATAGCTTCTTCAAATAATGGTTCTAATTTTTCTGTTTCAACTGTGTGGATAAATTGACATAATCCACCTAACCATGATCCTAATAAAATACTTGAGCTTTCAACGTTTTCTATTGAAAATTCACCACTTTTCAAGCCTTCTTCTAAAATTTGTTGATATGCAGTTAAGGGGACAACAGCTAAACCATATAGTTGCTGAACGATAGAGGGATTTGTATTTGGATCAGCCGCAAGTTCTTGTCCTGCCCTCAATAAAGGCGTTTTATAATTGTATAGCACATGCCGGGCCATCCCATATAATTTTTTGGAAGCATTGGGGTAATTTTTTTCTGCTGTTTTCCACTTCTCATACCATTGTTGCATGCTTTTTTTTGCTAAATGAACAAATAAACTTTCTTTATTTTTATAATGATAATAAATATGTCCTTTACTGTAGCCAGAAGCTTTTGCGATGTCTTCAATTGAGGTTTTTGTATATCCTTTTAAAGAAAAGAATTCTGCAGCTTTTTCAGCTATTATTTGTTTGGCTAACTCACCATCATATCGTCTTTTATTCAAAATTTACTCCTTTCACCTCTTAATTTTCAGAATTGAACGATTGTTCTAATTTAAATATATGAAAGAAATTGTTTTTTAGCAACTGACAAGTAAAAATATGTGGATACTGTTTTTAGTTTGATTTTTCATATAAGATGCGGTGCGTGAAATTGAATATTTCGCAAAAAAATAGAGCCTATTTCTATAGGCCCTTTACGAGTTTCTGCTTAAGTTTGTTTGTGCTTCCATTAACGGTTCTAATGGAGGTTCTAACTCTATCTTTATGGTTTCTCCTTCTTGTAAATCTTTTCCTTTTTCTATACTTTGACTAGTTACATATCCCGTACCCGTCGTTTTTAAATCTAACTTCAATATTTTAGATAAATACATAACATCACGCATTGCCCAGCCTTTAAGGTTAGGCATTTTCACGTTACTGCCTACTAGAAAAATACGGTCTCCTTTACTAGTTACATCACCGGCCTCTGGATATTGTTTTATTATT
Source organism: Bacillus sp. JJ1127 (assembly GCF_036965845.1). Taxonomy (NCBI): domain Bacteria; kingdom Bacillati; phylum Bacillota; class Bacilli; order Caryophanales; family Bacillaceae; genus Bacillus; species Bacillus sp. JJ1127. The sequence continues at coordinate 5,395 of NZ_JBALQK010000166.1, forward strand.
TCTCCTTCCCCTAATACTATCGGATGGAGTTTCGCTTTTTCTGTCATGCTTTTTGCTGTATCCATCGGTTGATTTACATAATTTTGTAGTTTCACTTCAGATTGCTTTGTAGCATCTGCTATTTGCTTTTCTGTATATGGTTTCACTTTTAAGTATTCTAAACTATTTTTAATAACTGGTTTGAAAATTTCCGCGAGGGGTTGGGCGCCATATTCATTACCTTTTAATTTAGGCTGTTTAATGGCTAAATATATTACTAATTGTGGATTATCAATTGGAGCCATTCCTAAAAATGAAAAAATATAATTTTCTTTCCCTTCCATATATCGGCCATTTTCAGGATTCGGAATTTGTGCTGTTCCTGTTTTACCACCAATCGGATAACCGTCCACTTTATACATCGTTCCAGTACCTTTTGATGAAGTGATAACACGTTCCATTAAGCTTCTTACTTTCTCCGCGGTTTCTTTTGTAACTGGATTTCCAATTTCTTTAGGTTGATTTTCCATAATCACTTGATTATCTATTGGATTTACAATTTTATCGATAATATAAGGCTTCATTATTTTCCCATCGTTAGCTATCGCAGTAGCAGCTTGTATTAATTGAATCGGAGTGACAGTGGATCCTTGTCCAAAAGCAGTTGTAACTTGTTGAATTTGCGTATCTAATAATAGTTTATTCTTGCTTTCTCCAGGTAAGTCTATCCCTGTTTTTTGATTAAAACCAAATTTATTTATGTATTTCTTGAAGTTATTTGGCTTTAGTAGTTGGTCTTCTAAAATAGAAAAAGCAACATTTGACGATCGTTCAAAACCTTCATCAAATGTAATGGACCCCCATCCATAACCACTATTATGGTCTTTAATTTCCGCTGATCCTACCTCATATTTCCCAGATTGATAATATTGATTACCATCATAAACGCCTTCATTGATCGCGGCAGCTAATGTGAAAATTTTCATTGTAGATCCAGGTTCATATGCATTTGCAATCGGATCATTTAAGAAATATTCAATATCTCCTTTATTCGGATTATAACTAGGTTTACTGGACATCGCTAAAATTCCCCCTGTTTTTGGATTTGCGATAATGCCTACTAGCATAGAAGGATCATAATGCTTTGTTGCAGTATTCATTGCTTCTTCTAAAAAACTTTGAATTTGTTTATCTAACGTAAGATACACATTATTTCCATTTCGAGCGGGTTCCACCTGTTCTATATTATTTGTAAGCGGAATCCCTTTTCGTGATCCTACATATGAAACACTACCATTCGTAGCACGTAAATACTTATCGAGACTTTTTTCGAGACCAAACTTACCTTCAGCATTTCCCTTATCATCTGGTCTTGCAAATCCAAGTATATACGATGCGAAATCTTCATTAGGATATACTCTAGCTTTTTCCGTTATAAAAGATACACCTGGTATCTTTAAATCTTTAATTTTGTCTTTTGTTTCTCTAGATAAATCCCTTCCAACCTTCCCGATTTCAACTTGCGTAGGCCCTTCGTGAAAATACTTAATGACTTCATCTTTATCAATTTCAAGTACATCTGCTAAACTTTGAGCAGTTTCTTCTTTATTTTTAACTTTATCTTTTCCTTTTAAATTTACAACGATACGATATGTTGTTGAATCTTGAACTAGCACTTTTCCGTTTTGGTCATAAATCGTACCACGATTAGCTTCTAAAGCACCATTTTTATTATGTTGTTCATTCGCAAAATCCTTCACATTAACATTATGCACGACTCCTACTGCCTGGATAAAAAAAAAGCGTAATATCATGATGAGAAATAAAAAAATAAATAAAATCATCATATATCCAGCGCCTTTGTTTGTCTGAATCTTATGCATATTCTGCTCCTTTCTTTTACAATCTATTAATAGTAAAGACGTGGTACTAACTTTATTCTTATTAGTTGCAATAATATATTTTTCGAAGTTTTTTTATGAATTCCTCTAAAGCAATAAGAATCATGCAATGTAGACGATTCATTTGTTCTTTTATATTTCCATTAAATAACGATGCGTGAAATTAAATATTCCCCTAAAGAAGGAACCTATTTTGAAATGTCCTCTTTGTAAAGGACATTTTGAAAAAAGTTGCGCAATATAAAGAAGATGATTTCCAACAGGACTCACCTTCTTTAAATTCTATTGATATCTATAATGATTGTAGTATGTCATATATTCTTACTTTCATTTTTCGACTGAGCAAAAGACTTACAAGACTTTATATATACTTTACCTAAGAAAGGCTGTTTGAAAAAATTAAACAGTTTTTTATTTCCTATTCACTCCATACACTAGTCAGTAAAAAACAGGCGGTTATCTTTTGAGTTTTAATCACACCACTTTTCCTCATCAGAAACCCATGTATTTTTCTGTAAGTCAAATGATTGATTGGTATCGTGGAAACCACAATAAGCAGGTAATTTTATACTTCCTCCGTTTGCTTTATTCCAGCAATCAACAAACCATTCCACAAGGATTTTCCCCTCATCTTCCGATATGATCTCATCATTCTGTTCATAAAACTCCCAAAACTCGTCTGACTTATCATAAGAAAGGTTATAATATGATATGCGTTCGAGTAATTCATGACTTCCTGCAAAAACACTGCTATCGTTTCCTTCGTAAAAAACTTCACTTGCTTCTCTATTCATAGAAAACATCATGATAGAAAGGTCAAACGATCCGATAAAAATCATAAAATCTACTAACTCTATTTTACTATAATAATTAAATTTAAGAATTTCTCTTATATTATGAATCAATCTTTCTGAATTTTTTTCAAGATTTTCTTGTACCGAGCTAATGTATGTATCTTTTGTAAGCAATTCATTCACCTCATGATTCATTTAAATTTCAATATAAATTAAAACTCTTTACACATAATATAATTGGGCGTCTTTTTTTCTTCATCCATTTCATATTTTAAAAGAAACTCTAAGCTATCTTTATATCGCTCTACCATATTCAGATCGCAACATCCTGATAGCCCACTTCAGTTACTTTTTCATTTATAAGACAAAGTCCTAATCCATTTTCCATATCCCATGTACAGTCGAAGGTTAGTCCAATTCCTCGCCCTTCAAAAATTCCTGCATATGGAACAGTAATTCCAACTAAACTTATCATTTCAAGTAGTTGTTCGGTTGTTTCAATTAAAGGATAATTTTCATTGAATTCAATATCATAACCGAGTTCATGCCTTTTTTGTTTGTAATAATCTAAAATAGGCTGCAAAAAGCTTTGGTGCAGTTGCTCCCAATTTTGTATGACTGAAGTATATGATTCATATTGTTCTTTATCAAATTTACCATCTTCTTCACCATCTACCATTAACGCTATCTCAGCTTCCTTTCCACAAAACTCAATGGTAGTGTACCTAACCCATCCATACATATAGTCAAGTTCCCCAAAAACTTCATCATTTATTGTCATTTTAAAATCCCCTTATTATTTATTTGCAAATCCTTCAGGCTCAAAGGCTCCTGCGTTTATCCCACCAACTCCACCAAGGTGTCTAGGTTTATCATTCATACTAGGAACCAATCGCATTGTATTTCCATCGTTACATTCATACCATGTATATTCACACAACTAAATGCCCATAAAAATATTTTTCACCAATCTTCCATTCTTTTTTTGTTAAAGAATCAATATATAACATCAACTCTCTGTATTTTTCATCAGTTATTATTGTTCCATATTGTACAGGACATTTAAGTCCACTCCAAATAGATAAAATAGATGGAATTGTAACCATATCAAATGTTTTTTTGTCTCTTAAAGAAATCATTACTCTCGGAATTAATTCCTTTACCAAGTCCCCAGGAAATGACAGATCGTTATCATAG
>NZ_JBALQK010000167.1:0-5242 GCF_036965845.1 Bacillus sp. JJ1127
TTTTTCGACATCTAAATCCCTGCTATGCAGAATAAAAAGTAACCTACACTCGTTTGCTCTTTCTGTTTTTACTTCGCATGTGGCAGAAAAAGGCCCTGACCGCTTCTATGCATGGCCAGATGCTCTCCCCCACCTAAAAAGAAGGGTTTTTATATCGGTTTTTTACTTGTATTTATATAAAATATGTTAGCTTCTAGCAATCTACTTTCGCAATCGCGCGATATCCTATATCACTTCGATAAAACAAACCAGTACTCTCAATTTTCGTGATTTCTCCATACACCTTATCCTTCGCCTCTTGTAAGTCCTTTCCTTTACAAGCAACAAATAGCACACGCCCACCGTTTGTTACAAAATCCCCATCTTTCACAGCTGTTCCTGCATGAAAGACAGTTACGCCTTCTAATGTATTTAGCCCGCGAATAACAGCACCTTTTTCATATGCTTCTGGATACCCTTTTGAAGCAAGCACTACACCAATAACTGCTTCTTCAGACCATTTAAGCGTTAATTCTTCTCTATCTAACACGCTATTACATACGTCCACTAAATCGTTGTCTAAACGAGGTAATACAACTTCTGTTTCCGGGTCACCAAAGCGAGCATTGAATTCAATTACTTTCGGGCCTTCGCTTGTTAAAATAAGACCTGCATATAAAATACCAGTAAATGAACGCCCTTCTTGGATCATCGCCTGAGCAGTTGGATGTAACACTGTCTCGATTGCTATTTCAACCGCTGATTCTGGAATTTGTGGCACTGGAGAATAGGCACCCATTCCTCCTGTATTCGGTCCTTTATCACCGTCAAAAGCGCGTTTATGATCTTGTGCAATTACCATCGGATACACAGCTGTTCCATTTACGAATGCCATAAGAGAAAATTCTTGTCCCTCTAAAAATTCTTCAATAACAACCTTTTTACTCGCTTCACCAAACTTTACATCTTGCAGCATTTCTTTTACAGCTTGTAGCGCTTCTTCCAATGTCATCGCTACTGTTACACCTTTACCAGCCGCTAAGCCATCCGCTTTAATGACAATTGGTGCACCAACTTTTTGAATATACGCTACTGCTTCCTCATAGTTTGTGAATGATTCATATCCCGCTGTTGGGATATCATACTTTTTCATAAGCTCTTTTGTAAAAGCTTTACTACCTTCAATTACAGCAGCTGCCTGATTAGGGCCAAATACACGAAGTCCCTCTGCTTCAAAACGGTCAACAATTCCATTCATAAGCGGAATTTCTGGACCAACGAATGTTAAACCTATATTATTCTCTTTCGCAAATAAAATAAGTGCATCAAAATCATTTTCGTCAATAGCAACTGGTATTGCTACATCTTTCATACCTTCATTTCCCGGTGCTACATATACCGTTTCTACCTGCTCAGACTGCGCAAACTTCCAAGCTAAAGCGTGCTCACGCCCACCGCGGCCGATTACTAAAACATTCATATTTTCATCCTCCATTACTCAAATAAGTACAAAATAGGAGCAATGCTCCTATTTTGTTTTTCTATTTGTTTGCGTTCAAAAAGAAGGCTGTCTTTATCGGACTTTTTGAACTTCCTCTATTAATACAAGTTAAAAAAAGAGGATTAAGAGAGCCGAGCAGTTCGAGGCACGGAAGCCAGGAGGACACGGAGTGTAGCTTACACTACATGAGTACCGCACTGGCGACATAACGAAGAAATGCAACAGCTATCTTAACCGGACTTTTTGAACTTCCTCTATTCATACAAGTTTAAAAAGGAGGATAAAGAGAGCCGAGCAGTTCGAGGCACGGAAGCCAGGAGGATACGGAGTGTAGCTTACACTACATGAGTACCGCACTGGCGACGTAACGAAGAAATGCGACAGCTATCTTAACCGGACTTTTTGAACTTCCTCTATTAATGTTTGAAATGACGTACGCCAGTGAATACCATTGTAATACCAAACTCGTCTGCTTTTTTAATAGAATCTTCATCACGAATCGATCCACCAGGTTGAATGATTGCTGTAATACCCGCTTTAGCAGCTTCTTCTACTGTATCTGGCATTGGGAAATATGCATCAGATGCAAGTGCACTTCCTTGCGCTTTGTCACCAGCTTGCGAGATTGCAATTTTTGCAGAGCCAACACGGTTCATTTGTCCGGCACCAACGCCAATTGTCATGTTATCTTTCGCTAACACAATCGCATTTGATTTTACGTGTTTTACAACTTTCCAAGCTAATTTTAAATCGTTCCATTCTTGCTCTGTTGGTTCACGCTTCGTTGGAACTGTGATTGTCGCGTCTTCTAATGCCAATGTATCCTCTTCTTGTACAAGTAAACCACCTTGAATAGAAGTTAACTTTTTACTAGCTGTTGCAACTTTAGCTATATCAACAGTTAACAGGCGTAAGTTTTTCTTACTTTGCAATACTTCTAAAGCTTCCTGTGTGAAAGAAGGAGCAATGATAATTTCTAAGAAAATTTCATGTAATTTTTCTGCTGTACTTTTATCAATTTCACGATTCGCTGCAATAATACCGCCGAAGATTGATACTGGATCCGCTTCATAAGCACGTGTATATGCTTCATAAATATCAGTACCAACGCCAACTCCACATGGATTCATATGTTTTACTGCTACCACTGCTGGTTCTGTAAATTCTTTCACGATGCTAAGGGCTGCATCCGCGTCATTGATATTGTTATAAGATAGTTCTTTTCCGTGTAACTGCTCTGCATATGCAACAGAAGAAGCTGCTGCAAATGGTGCTTTATAAAACGTTGCTTTTTGATGCGGGTTTTCTCCGTAACGTAAATCTTGTTTTTTCTCAAATGTTACTGTTAATGTTTCTGGGCTTTCTTCTCCCATTTGTTCCGTTAAATAGTTAGAAATTAATGCATCATATGCCGCTGTATGACGGAATACTTTTGCTGCTAATTTACGTTTTGTTTCATCCGTAACTTCACCATTTTCTTTTAGCTCAGCTAATACAACGTCATAATCTGTTGGATCCACGATAACTGATACAAATTTATGGTTTTTCGCAGCTGAACGAATCATCGTTGGGCCACCGATATCAATATTTTCAATTGCATCAGCAAACGTTACATCAGGCTTAGCAATTGTTTCTTTAAATGGATATAAGTTTACAACAACAAAGTCGATTGGCTCGATACCTAATTCATTCATCTGTGCTACATGCGTTTCATTATCACGTACTGCAAGTAAACCACCATGAATGTTTGGATGTAATGTTTTTACACGACCATCCATAATTTCTGGGAAGCCTGTTACTTCAGAAATACCAATTACTTGTAAGCCGTTTTCTTCTAATAATTTTTTCGTTCCACCTGTTGAAATAACTTCAATCCCTTGTTCAAGCAACCCCTTAACAAATTCTACAACACCTGTTTTATTTGAAACACTTACTAATGCACGCTTTTTCATTTATCCTTCACCCCTAGTTGAATGTTATTTAACAGCCTTCTCTTTCATAAATTGAACAATTTTGTTTACCGTATCTACGTACAATCTATGTTCCACATGCTGAATTTTCTTTTGTAAACTCTCTCTCGTATCCGTTTCAGAAACTGTTACTGCTTCTTGTGCAATAATTGGTCCTGTATCCATACCCGCATCAACGTAATGGATGGTCACTCCTGTTACTTTCACACCAGCTTCTAACGCTTGTCCTACGGCATCTTTCCCTGGAAAACTTGGTAATAATGACGGATGAATGTTAATGATCTTACCACCGTATGCTTCCAGTAATGTAGGGCCAATCAAACGCATATATCCCGCTAAAATAACACAATCAATCTCATATTCTCGTAGTTTTTTTAATATCTCATTTTCAAATATTTCTTTTGATTTATATTCTTTCGCTGAAAAAGCAAAACATGGTACGCCGTGACAATGTGCCCGTTCCATCACACGTGCTTCAGGTCGATCACATACTAGCAAATTGATATCAGCTTGTAATCTTTTTTCTTCTACAGCATCAATGAGCGCCTGAAAGTTCGATCCGCTTCCAGAGGCAAAGACTGCCAATCTACTCATAGCCCTGTGCCCCCATTAAAAGTAACACCTGATCCTGTTACAGTACGTCCAATAATATGTGCTTTTTCTCCTTGTTCTGCAAGAAGCCCTACAACAGCTTCTGCATCTTCTTCTTTTACTGCAACTACCATACCAATACCCATGTTAAAAATATTGAACATCTCTTTCTCTTCTAGGTTTCCAACCTCTTGAAGTAAACTAAAAATCGGTTGAATTTGCCAAGATCCTAGTTCAATTTCTGCACCGATTCCTTCGGGCAACATACGTGGAATATTTTCAATAAAGCCTCCACCTGTAATATGTGCCATGCCATATACTTCATATTTCTTCAATAGCTCTAAAATAGGTTTGACATAAATTTTCGTTGGCTTTAATAATTCCTCACCAAGAGGTAGTTCTAAATGACCATGTATACAGTCTAAAGATAGTTTGCCATCTTCTAATAACACTTTTCGCACTAAAGAATAACCATTACTATGAATACCGCTAGACGCTAAGCCAATTAACACATGACCAGCTTCAATCGAATTCCCTGTTACAATTTTCTTTTTATCGACAATACCAACAGTAAAGCCTGCTAAGTCGTACTCTTCAGTAGAATACATACCTGGCATCTCAGCTGTTTCCCCGCCAATTAGTGCACAACCAGCTTGACGACAACCTTCTGATATACCTTTGACGATGTTTTCAATTTTACTAGGTTCTGCTTTACCACAAGCAATGTAATCAAGGAAGAAAAGCGGTTCTGCCCCTTGGACAACAATATCATTTACACACATTGCTACTGCATCAATACCAATCGTGTCATGTTTATCCATCATGAAAGCGAGCATCAATTTTGTACCTACGCCATCTGTTCCAGATACTAATACGGGTTCTTCCAATGCAAATTTTGATAGATCAAACATACCTCCAAAACCGCCTAGTCCGCCTAGCACTTCTTTTCTCATTGTTGTTTGTACATGTTTTTTCATGCGAGATACCGCTTCATATCCAGCTTCAATATCTACTCCTGCTTGCTTATATGCATTCGCCATCGTTTTTTACACCTCGTCTTTTAATTTCTCCCACCCAAGCGGGCTCTCTCTTTATAAAGAGAGTATGTTTTATATAAATCCATTTTAATTTTTCGGCATCTAAATTCCCTGCTATGCAGAATACAAAGTAACCTACACTCGTTTGCTCTTTCTGTTTTTAC
>NZ_JBALQK010000167.1:5276-14519 GCF_036965845.1 Bacillus sp. JJ1127
CTCTCCCATCTAAAAAGAGGGGGGTTATGTCCGTTTTTTAATTGATGTATATATAGGAAAAAGCTAGCTTCTACTTAAAGTAAAGTAGAAGCTTCTCCGCTTTCTTATTTCATACTTTCTAAAAGTTCTTGCTCATAATCATAAAGAGCTGTTGGATAATCCCCATTAAAGTAAGCCATACATAAGCCGCCGTATTTCCCTTCATATGGGCGTCCAATTGAATCTACTAAACCATCTTCACTTAAAAATGTTAAAGAATCTGCTCCGATAATTTGACGGATTTCTTCTATAGAGTGATTTGCTGCGATTAATTCTTTTCTCGTTTGAATATCAATTCCATAAAAACATGGATACTTAAGAGGCGGGGAAGCAATTCTAACATGCACTTCTGTCGCTCCAGCCTCACGAAGCATACGAACAATTCGTTTACTTGTTGTTCCTCTTACAATAGAGTCGTCAATCATAACAACCCGTTTCCCTTCAACCACACCTCGTACTGCTGAGAGCTTCATTTTTACCCCTTGCTCACGCAATTCTTGAGACGGTTGGATAAAAGTACGACCAACGTAACGATTTTTAATTAATCCTAATTCGTATGGAATTCCAGTTGCTTCTGCATAACCAATCGCTGCCGAAATACTAGAATCCGGTACACCCGTTACAACATCCGCTTCAATAGGCGCTTCCATCGCTAAACGTTTCCCCATGCTTTTACGTGCTGCATGAACATTAATGCCAGCAATATTGGAGTCTGGGCGTGCAAAGTAGATGTATTCCATACTACAAATTGCATGTTCTACCTCATTTGTAAAACGATCTACTTGAATACCTTCGTCATTAATGATAAGTAGCTCCCCAGGTTCTACATCGCGAATATATGTTGCACCAACTACATCAAAAGCACATGTTTCAGATGCTACAACGTACGCATCTCCCATTTTCCCGATGGAAAGTGGGCGGAACCCATTCGGATCTAGCGCAACAATCATTTCGTTCCCTGTTAGTAAAAGATACGCAAATGCACCTTTTACTTTATTTAACGCATCTTTCACGCTCTCGATTAGTGAACCTTTTGTATTACGCTTAATTAAATGAAGCAGTACTTCTGTATCTGAACTCGTTTGAAAAATACTTCCTTCTGCCTCTAATTCACGGCGAAGCATCTTTGCATTAATTAAATTCCCGTTATGAGCTAATGCCATGCTATGATCAGAAAAACGGAATAGTAGTGGTTGCACATTCGCTACTTCACTTCCGCCTGCTGTTGCATATCGTACGTGTCCGATTGCAGATCTTCCGTCTAATCCTTCTAGCTCACCTCTTGAAAACACTTCTGATATTAAACCTAACCCCTTGTGACCGATGATTTTCTCCCCATTATTGACGACAATGCCTGCGCCTTCTTGCCCACGGTGCTGTAAACTGTGCAATCCGTAGTACGCAACTTGTGCTGCATTTTCATGCCCCCAAATTCCGAAAACGCCACATTCTTCGTTTAACCCCTTTATTTCAGCAAGCATGGGATTGCCCCTTTCCAAGCCTTTCTCATTTCATCAACATTTGCTGTAAGTAATACTTCATTTTCTTCATTATGAATTGTTACTTCATTTGTATTTGTGACTTCTCCAACTTGAATTGCTTCTACTACTTTCTCAAACGCTTCTTGTTGTTCACGTTTTACCGTTACAACAAAGCGGGATTGTGATTCTGCAAATAAGGCTGCTGTTGCTTCCCCATCTAATTTCACAGTAGCACCTAGGCCTTTCGCACCAATTGCACTTTCAGAAATTGCAACTGCTAATCCACCTTCTGCAACGTCATGTGCGGATTGAACAAGTCCTGCTTGAATTGCTTCTAGTAATTGTTTTTGACGTTTTGATTCCACTTCTAAATCGATGCTTGGTGATTGACCAAAGATCTTACCATATACCATCTTCTGTAATTCACTTCCGCCAAATTCAGCTTTCGTTTCACCAATTACATAAACTAAATCACCAGCTTGCTTAAATTCTTGTGTTGTTACATGTTTTAGATCATGAACAAGACCTACCATACCAACAGTTGGTGTTGGATACACAGCTTCACCGCTACGTTCGTTATACATTGATACGTTTCCACCGATAACCGGGGTTTTTAATGTACGACAAGCTTCACTCATACCGTCTACTGATTTCTCAATTTGCCAGAAAATCTCTGGTTTTTCCGGATTACCAAAGTTCAAGCAATCTGTAATTGCAAGTGGCTCTCCGCCAGAACATACAATATTACGTGCAGCTTCAGCTACTGCAATTTTACCGCCCATTTCAGGATCTAAGTAAATGTAGCGAGAGTTACAATCTGTTGTCATTGCTAATGCTTTCTCTGTGCCACGTACGCGTACAACTGCCGCGTCTGATCCTGGTGTAACAACTGTGCTTGTGCGTACTTGATAATCATATTGATCATATACCCACTCTTTACTTGCAATCGTTGGTTGTTGTAATAAAGCTAGTAATGTTTCTTTATAATTATCTACTTTTGGTGTTTCCATCTTCATTTCTTGGAACTCTTTAAAATATGCTGCCTCTTTTGATGGTTTATGGTAAATTGGTGCTTCTTCTGCCAATGCATCTGCTGGAACTTCTGCTACCATTTCACCTTTATGGAATAAGCGAAGCATTTTGTCTTCTGTTACTTTCCCCATCGCAACTGCTGCAAGGCCGTATTTTTCAAATAAATCTACAATCTCTTGCTCTCTACCTTTTTTCACGACAATTAACATACGTTCTTGCGACTCAGATAGCATCATTTCATATGGCGTCATACCCGTTTCACGCTGCGGTACATCATCTAAATACATTTCAATACCCATTCCTGCTTTACTTGCCATTTCCGCAGAAGACGATGTTAAACCAGCAGCTCCCATATCTTGAATTCCAACAAGAGCATCAGATTGAATAAGCTCTAAGCATGCTTCAATAAGAAGTTTCTCCATAAATGGATCGCCTACTTGTACTGCTGGGCGTTTTGCTTCTGAACTCTCGGACAGTTCTTCCGATGCGAAAGTTGCACCGTGAATACCATCGCGTCCTGTTGAAGCACCTACGTACATAACCGTATTACCAGCACCATGCGCTTGCCCTTTTTTAATATCTTCATGATTAATTAATCCAACGCACATCGCATTTACAAGTGGATTTCCTTCATAGCATGGATCAAATTGTACTTCTCCGCCCACTGTTGGAATACCAATACAGTTACCGTATCCTGCAATACCTGCTACTACTTCCTCAAATAAATATTTCACACGTGGTGATTGTAATTCGCCGAAGCGAAGTGAGTTTAATAGTGCTACTGGACGTGCTCCCATGGAGAACACATCGCGAATAATACCTCCAACACCTGTTGCCGCGCCTTGATATGGCTCAATTGCTGAAGGGTGGTTATGACTTTCCATTTTAAATACAACTGCTTGATTATCACCGATATCTACAATCCCTGCGCCTTCTCCAGGTCCTTGTAGTACATGTTCTCCTGTTGTTGGAAACTTGCGAAGAACTGGTTTTGAATTTTTATAACTACAGTGCTCTGACCACATAACAGAAAATAGTCCTGTTTCTGTGTAGTTCGGCAAACGCCCTAAAATCTTTTCAACCATGGCAAACTCTTCGTCCGTTAGCCCCATTTCCGCATATATACGTTCTTCTTTAATTTGTGTTGGATTTGGTTCAAGCATTAACGACATATGTTTCCCTCCAATGTTTCAAAATAGATTGAAAGACTTTTAAACCTTCAGCACCGCCAAGAAGTTCATCCACAGCACGCTCTGGATGTGGCATCATGCCAAGTACATTTCCTTTTTCATTTACAATACCTGCAATATCGGAAACACTTCCGTTTGGATTTTCTACGTAACGGAATGCAATTTGATTCTTTTCTTCTAATTCTTTAAGGGTTGCTTCATCACAGTAGTAATTTCCTTCACCATGTGCAATTGGAATATTGATGACTTCACCTTTTTTATATTGCGATGTAAACATTGTTTCATTATTTTCAACACGTAACTGAACAGTTCGGCACATGAATTTTAAATTTTCATTTCGCATTAATGCACCTGGTAACAATCCTGATTCAACAAGAATCTGGAATCCATTACATACGCCTAAAATTGGTTTTCCTTGCTCGGCAGCTTTTTGCACTGCCTTCATTGCATTTGCAAAACGAGAAATAGCACCACAGCGAAGATAGTCGCCATAAGAGAATCCACCTGGTAAAAGAATCGCATCATACTCATCTAAATTCTCTGCATCATGCCAAACATAATCTACCTCTTCGCCAAGCTCATCTTTAATGGCATGAAACATATCAACATCACAGTTCGAACCTGGAAATACAATTACGGCAAATTTCACTGTGCGACAACCTCCTCAACTTCGTAACGGTAATCTTCCATTACAACGTTTGCTAATAGTTTTTCACACATTTCTTTTACCTTGCTATCCAGATCAGTTACTGACTTATCAATTGTTAACTCCATATATTTACCGATGCGAACATCCTGCACTTCTGTAAAAGAAAGGCTATGCAGGGCACCTTTCACTGCTGTTCCTTGTGGATCTAGTACACTCTCTCTTAATGTTACATATACCTTTACTTTATACATGTGAAGCTCCCCCTAAACGTTTTAAAATTTCTTCATATGCCTCTGTTAAATTCCCAAGATCACGACGGAATACATCTTTATCAAATTTTTCATTGCTCGTTTCATCCCATAAACGACAAGTATCTGGTGAAATTTCATCCGCTAATATGATTTCCCCTGTTTCTGTTACGCCAAACTCTAATTTGAAATCTACTAATCTTACACGACAGCTTGCGAAATGCTCAATCAACACTTGATTGATTTGTAGAGCTGTTTCCCGTAATACACTTACTTGCTCTGGTGTTGCAACGTTTAACACACGAATATGATCTTCCGTTACAAGTGGATCTCCTAAATCATCATCTTTGAAGTAAAATTCTACAATTGGCGTTGTAAGAGCAGTTCCTTCTTCCATTCCTAGTCTTTTTGAAAGACTACCTGCAATTACATTTCTTGTGACAACTTCTAATGGAATAATACTCACCTTTTTTACAAGTTGTTCTGTTTCGGATAACTTCTCAATAAAGTGTGTTTTAATTCCCACTTCTTGTAACTTTCTGAACAATAAAGTTGTAATCTCATTGTTCAAACGACCTTTTCCTGTAATCGTCGCTTTTTTCTCCCCATTGAAAGCAGTCGCACTATCTTTATACTCTACCCAAACCATATCTGCTGCTTCTGTACGATAAATTCTTTTTGCCTTACCTTCATACAGCAATTCTAGCTTTTGCATTTCGCAAGCCCCCTGTAGTTTGAAAAATGTGAATAATGTTTTTATAAAGAATGGCACAGAATGACTCTATTCTGTGCCATATGAAATTTTACGCTTCATTTAATCCAAGACGTTCGAAGATTGTATCAACGTGTTGCATATGATGTTCATAATTGAAGCATTCGTTAATTTCTTCTTGCGTTAACTTACTTGTAATGCGCTCGTCAGCTTCTACAAGCTCTTTAAATTGTACTTGTGTTTCCCAAGCTTCCATCGCTTTAGGCTGTACAATATCATAAGCTTCTTCACGTACCATGCCTTTATCGATTAGTGTAAGCATTACACGCTGAGAATAAATTAAACCGTATGTTCTCGTCATATTGCGTTTCATATTCTCTGGGAATACAGTTAAGTTTTTGACGATATTACCAAAGCGATTTAACATGTAATTTAACGCGATTGTAGCGTCTGGTAAAATTACGCGTTCTGCAGAAGAGTGAGAGATATCACGCTCATGCCATAACGGAACATTCTCGTAAGCTGTCATCATATAACCGCGGATAACACGAGCTAAACCAGTCATATTTTCAGATCCGATTGGATTACGTTTATGTGGCATTGCAGAAGAACCTTTTTGACCTTTTGCGAAAGCTTCTTCAACTTCACGTGTTTCACTCTTTTGTAAACCACGAATTTCAACTGCCATCTTTTCAATGGATGTTGCGATTAATGCAAGTGTTGACATGTAATGTGCATGACGATCACGTTGCAACGTTTGTGTAGAAATTGGCGCTGCTTCTAATCCTAAGTTCTCACAAACATATTTTTCTACGAAAGGATCAATATTTGCATATGTACCAACCGCACCAGATAGTTTACCAACACGAACTGTATGAGCAGCTTGCTTGAAGCGCTCTACGTTACGTTTCATTTCTTCATACCAAAGACCAAGTTTTAAACCAAATGTTGTTGGCTCTGCATGAACACCGTGTGTTCTTCCCATCATAATCGTGTATTTATGCTCTTTCGCCTTATTAGCTAAAATGCTAGTAAAGTTCTCTAAATCTTTTAATAAGATTTCATTTGCTTGTTTTAAGATGTAAGATAAAGCTGTATCTACTACGTCTGTAGATGTTAAACCGTAATGAACCCATTTACGTTCTTCACCTAATGCTGGTGTTTCTGATACAGCACGAGTGAAAGCAACTACGTCATGGCGTGTTTCTTTTTCAATTTCGTAAATACGCTCCATATCAAATGATGCATGCTCACGAATTTTTTTTACATCTTCTTTTGGAATATCGCCAAGCTCAGCCCATGCTTCACAAGCTAAAATTTCAACTTCTAACCACGCTTTAAATTTGTTCTCTTCCGTCCAAATCGCACCCATTTCAGGGCGTGTATAACGACTAATCATCTTTTTCCCTCCAACAGTTGTTCTTGATGGTCCCAAATATGCAAACTCTTCGCTTTTTCTAGAGCACCTTCAATATTCTCATTTAAAATATTTACATGCCCCATTTTTCGCTGTGCTTTTGCTTCTTCTTTTCCATACAAGTGTAAATAGCACCCGGTTAATCTATTCACTTGTCCTAGGACCCCTTCTATATGTTCGCCTAAAATGTTCACCATGACAACTGGTTTTAACAAATTTGTTTCTCCAAGAGGTAAATTACAGATTGCTCGAATATGTTGCCCAAATTGACTCGTTTCACATCCATCAAGTGTATAATGCCCTGAGTTGTGAGGTCTTGGTGCTAATTCATTAATGTAAACCTCACCGTCAGCTGTAGCAAACATCTCTACCGCTAGTGTTCCCACAAGTTCTAATTCATCCGCAAGTACTTTTGCATAAGTAATTGCTTTTTGAGAAAGTTCTTCTGTAATACGAGCTGGAACGATAGATTCATGTAAAATGTTATTCACATGAATATTTTCTGCTACTGGAAATACCTTCGTTTCCCCACTTACACTACGAGTTACAATAACGGATATTTCCTTTTCAAATGGCACCCATTTTTCTAGAATACATTCAGTTTGATCGACAAGCTCTTTTGCTCTTGCAACATCAGCTTCACTTCTTAAAACAACTTGCCCTTTACCGTCATATCCTCCTGTTGTTGTTTTTAACACACAAGGGAAGGAAAGTTCCGTAATTGCTTCTAAAAGTTCATCGTGCTTCTGAATTAATCTATATGGCGCTACTGGCAAACCAACCTTTACGATTGCATTCTTTTCTGTAAAACGATTTTGCGTTTTGCTTAATAACTGACTGCCTTGTGGCAAATACGCATGTTTTTCAAGCCATTGTAGACATCTATAATCAATATTTTCAAATTCATATGTGACAACATCGCTTATCTCTGCTAAATACTGAATCGCTTTCAAATCATCATAGGCTGCAACAATTTCAATGTCAGCAACTTGTGCACATGGTGAATGTTTTGTTGGATCTAAAACAGCAATTTTATAACCCATTTCTTTCGCTGCCAGCGCCATCATTCTTCCAAGCTGGCCGCCTCCGATAATGCCGATTGTTTTTCCAGGTAAGATGATTCTCGTCATACTAGCTCACTACCTTCACGCACAGTTTTCTCAATAGCTTCTCGTCTCAACTCTAATGCATCATGTATGTCATCATAAAATGATCCAAGTATTTGTGCAGCAAGTAATCCAGCATTTGTTGAACCCGCCTTACCAATTGCAACAGTTGCAACTGGAACCCCTCCTGGCATTTGGACAATGGATAATAATGAATCTAGGCCGTTTAACGTTTTTGATTGAACTGGGACACCGATTACAGGAAGATTTGTCTTCGCTGCAACCATTCCTGGTAAATGCGCTGCTCCACCAGCTCCAGCAATAATAACTTTTAATCCACGCTCACGAGCTGTTTCTGCATATTCAAACATATAATCCGGAGTCCGATGAGCGGATACAACTTTTTTCTCATACGGTATATTTAATTCATCTAAAATGTCACA
This sequence comes from Bacillus sp. JJ1127, assembly GCF_036965845.1. Classification (NCBI taxonomy): domain Bacteria; kingdom Bacillati; phylum Bacillota; class Bacilli; order Caryophanales; family Bacillaceae; genus Bacillus; species Bacillus sp. JJ1127. The sequence goes on from NZ_JBALQK010000167.1 coordinate 13,594, forward strand.
AGCATATTTCATTGTTTCCCAGTCTGACGTGCTTCCCATTATGACTCCAACTAGTGATTTCATATTAGAATCCCCCCGATTCAAATAAAAAAAGCCTGAAATAGAACAGTTTCTCTTTTACTATGAGAGAAAGCGCTCTACTCAGGCATACGTATCCCTTGTGAATAGAAAAATACCGAGTGACTTTCCCTCATAGTCTAACGAATAACGGTCGTTAGGTAGAGACTTGCAGGCCATATCCCCGCGATTATATGAGGTCTTATATATTATTGTTTCTATGGCTATATTAACAATATTTCATAAACAATGTCAATAAATAATCGAATGTTTTTTTATTAGTTATCGTTAACGTTCGTGTTTTAGTTATATTCAAAAGAAGAAGTGAAAATATATGCAAGTAAAAAACGAAATTGGGGTAGGAAGATCAGATGTATCGTATGAAGATCTCGTGGTTTAGCGATAGAATACCTTAACCATGATTTAATCAAATTTTATACTGCTCTTAATCTGAGCACATGAAAAAGTAATCAATTCAAGGCACAAATAATACCACTTTTTGTATATTTAAGCATCGCCTATGATACTATTGTTATAAATTCACACTAATTTATAGGTGGTTTAATTATGCGGAAACTTAACATATTGTCATATTTATGTTTTTTATCGCAATAACTGCTGCAATGATTGGATCCTCTTTTATAACATCTCACTTTTTCTATTCTCACTATTTAAAGCTTATGCTTCTTGTAGAAATAATCAGTCCCATTATCGGAATTATTTTAGGGTCTTTCGGAAAACCTGGAAGGCCAAAACAAATTGCTATTATTTTAAACAGCCTCTTCTTTATTCTTTTTTCACTTTTGGCATTGCTCAATTTATAGATTATGGCATTTGGCAAATAAAAATGAACACAAAAAAACCTAAGT
>NZ_JBALQK010000168.1:0-2186 GCF_036965845.1 Bacillus sp. JJ1127
ATATAGGAATCAATTGCAACGCGGTAGTAATATATATTAATTTAGAACCTTTGAATTTAATAAGTTCAGATTTTATTATCGATTGCACTGATTAATCCCTCCTGTTATTTGCATGAAATAATCCTCTAATGTTTGTTTTACGGTTACAATTTCATAAACATCGATTCCTGCAAAATTTAATAATTTATTTAATTCTGCAGTATTTCCTTCAAAATGATTTATCAGAATATCTGTATTAGAAAATCGATAATCTAAATCTTTTATATTTTCTTTTAAAATTCCAATACATTTATTAATATTGTTAACCTTAATCCTTATATATTTTTCAAATTTATCCATAGAACTTTCTTCTAAGAGTTTCCCCTCGTGTATAATCCCAATTTTATCTGCTAATTGTTGTACTTCACTAAGTATATGACTAGATACTAAAATTGTTTTTTGATGCTCTTTAGCTAATTCAATGAGTAGTTCTCTTATTTCTTTAATTCCAGCTGGATCTAGGCCATTAGTTGGTTCATCTAATAATAATAAATCAGGATTATGTAATAACGAACGAGCAATCCCTAATCGCTGTTTCATTCCTAAAGAGAAATTCTTTACTTTTTGATGCTGGACGTTTTGCAAATTAACTATATTTAAAACACGGTCGATGGCCTTAGAATCTTTAACTCCCATGTAATTACTACTGATTTTCAAATTATCATTAGCACTTAAATTCCCATAAAAACCTGGATATTCTATAATCGATCCGATATTCCCCAAAAAGGAACGATTATTAATATCTAGCTTATTTCCAAATATATATATGTCTCCACTTGTTGGTTTTAATAGACCCATAATCATTCTAATTGTTGTTGTTTTTCCAGCACCATTCTCACCTAATAAACCATAAACTTCACCTTTTTTTATATGCAATGATATGGAATCGACTACGGTTTTTGATTCGTAAATTTTTATTAAATCAGCTGTTTCTAGTACATATTTCATATACTTACCCCTTTGTATTTATTAGGCTATCAATAACTATCTACCAAATATAAATTAAATATACTATATTTTTACTTTTTTATCTTAGAAGAAAACGCTATTCTTTTTGTAGAAATATCCAGAAAAGATGGCGTTTTTGATGAATCCTATCATTTCAAATGAACTGAATCTTTTCGCACAAGAGCTACAATACTTTTTATCTCCAATAGTCCTACAAGATATCGCCAAACAAGTTGGTTTTGTACAGCGATCTAGTAAGTATCAAGCAAACGAACTCATTGCCCTTTGCGTATGGCTCAGTCAAGAAATCGCTAGCACATCACTTACACAATTGTGCAGTCAGTTAGAAGCTTCAACTGGGGTACTGATGAGCTTAGAAGGATTGAATCAACGCTTTAACCCAGCAGCTGTCGCATTTCTTCGAGAAGTCTTTACTTCTCTTCTCACACAAAAACTCTGTTCAAATCACTCGCTTTCTGCACAAATGATCTCTACTTTCAATCGTATCCATATTTTAGATGCGACAGTGTTTCAACTGCCTGATCATTTCGCCACTAACTATCAAGGTTCAGGCGGGAGTAGTAATACGGCAGGCGTGAAAATCCAATTGGAATATGATTTACTTAGTGGTCAATTTCTTAACGTGCAGCTTAGACCAGGAAAGAATAATGATAAAACATACGGTACCATCTGCCTTGAAACCGTAGAGGCGGGCGATTTGTGTTTACGTGATCTTGGTTACTTCGATTTAGGAGACTTACAAACTATTCATGATAAAGAGGCTTACTATATCTCGCGGTTGAAGCTGAATACACGCATTTATATCAAGAACCCTGAGCCAGAATACTTCAACAACGGCACGTTAAAAAAGCAAACAGAATACATCCAGCTTGATATGACACAAATGATGTCGGGTCTAATCCCAGGTGAAACGATAGAAATCCCCGAGGCATACATTGGCTAAAATCAGAAGCTTCCAGCACGTGTCATTATCCATCGTTTAACCGATGATCAAACGCAAACACGCCTGAAAAATCAAGCGATACGTGAAAAGAAAAAAGGCATTGTCATGAAGGATAAAAGTAAACGTTTAATGGGTATGAATGTATATATCACGAACACGTCTCTAGAAGGAGTACCAACGAATAACGTGCACTCATTGTATTCACTTCGTTGGCAGATTGGCGTGTCCAGATAAG
>NZ_JBALQK010000169.1:0-10975 GCF_036965845.1 Bacillus sp. JJ1127
CAAAAGCAGAAAGAAAAGCCGGCAGAAGAACGGAAAGAAATCAAGTGTAATCTGTTTACGTTACCGACAAAAGAGAAATCATTCCTATTCTATAACTTCCTAGATTGTTTGTTTAAAACAATGAAGCAACAAGACTATATAACCCTACCATCGCAAGTGAATCAAGCAGTTATGAAGAAGTTATATCAAAATTGGAAATCATTCTTCGCTTCCATGAAAGCATATCAGAAACATCATTCCACTTTTACGGGCAGACCTCGCATTCCCAAATATATCAAATCATCTATGAAAGAAATTGTATTCACGAATCAAGTATGTAAACTCCAAGATAAGTACATTCGTTTTCCAAAAACAAGCATAAAATTAAATATAGGTAAATTGTTTGGACGGATTGGCAATCTCAAAGAGGTACGTGTTTCTCCTGCTTATGGGAAGTTTAAGATTGAAATTGTGACAGAACAATCTGAGCCAGCACTTAAGCCTGTGGACAATAATCGCTATATGAGTATTGATTTAGGGATTCATAACATTGCAACTATCATAACGAATACAGGGTCTACTCCTGTGTTAGTAAAGGGCAATGTCATCAAAAGTATCAATCAATACTACAACAAACAAAAGGCGTATTTACTGAGTATTCTTCGTCATGGAAAAGAACCCAAAGAAGGACCACACACATCCAAGCGTTTAGAGAGGCTTTATGAGAAAAGGTTTCTCAAAATAAAAGATCTCTTTCACAAAATGAGTTACCAGATTGTTCAGTTTGCGATTCAACATGAGATTTCTATGATTATCATTGGAAAAAATACATCATGGAAACAAAACAGTGATATAGGAAAACGACAGAATCAATCCTTCTGCCATATTCCGCATAATCTACTCATTGAAATGATCAACTACAAGGCACAGCGACAGGGCATAATGGTACAAGTCGTGGAAGAATCGTATACAAGCAAGGCATCCTTTCTAGACAATGATGCGATTCCTACTTACGGTGAGGAAGACATTCCTGCATTCAGTGGAAAGCGTATCAAACGTGGTTTGTATCGTACGAAAGAGAACAAATTACTGAACGCAGATGTGAATGGTTCCTATAATATCTTAAGAAAAGCAGTTCCAAAGGCATTTGCCGATGGAATAGAGGGGTTGTGCCATCAGGCAGCTGTGTCAACTCCACTCGTGTTAAGCATCTCTTGAAGGTGATACACGAAAAACCCCCACTTCAAGATCCGAAGGAGATAAGTGGCGGGAGTTTTCATACATGTGGACAATTGCTTTATAATAACAATGTGAAAGTTCTGTTAATACTACTTCTTTTTCTCCGCTACTCTCTTATAATAAGTGGAGATACATTATATACAAATGGAGGACTGTATCATGCCAGTATTAGTCTTTTGTATTATCGTCTCATTTATGTTATATCTCTTCTATAAAACAAAATATTTCCGTACAAACCGTACAATGGAGAAAGGATGGCTCGCGGGAAAATCAGCAATGGCACTCGGCTTATTCGTTGCGTTGTTTGGCGCAAATCAATTTTTCCTAGAACTCTCAACTGTACGTATTATCGTTGGTGTGTTATTTCTCTTATTTGGCGGCGCAAGTATTTTTAATGGGTTCCGTCAGTATAAGCATTTCTTGCCTCTTGCAGTCGAAGAAGCAGAAGCCTACAAAACAATGTAACACTGCAAAAAGCATCAGACATTTATGCTGATGCTTTTTTACGTCCCTTTATTTTCAAAATCATGTATGCAACAAGTGCAGATGGTATATTGAAAGGATTCTTCATTCCGCTCTTTTTGTATGCTTATCGATCAATTAATTGCACCATTAATAGCGCTTTCCCAACAACATCTCCTCCGTGACGCACTTCTACATCGACCTTTCCAAATTTACGCCCAATTTCTAACACCTGCGGATGTACAGAAACAACATTATCAATTTGAACAGGCTTTACAAAGTAGATAGTTAAGTTCTCAACAATCGAATCACTTTTTTTCTGTGCACGGATTGCGCGATTTGTTGCTTCTGTGACAACAGTTGTAAATACACCATATGATAATGTTCCAAATGAACTCGTCATTTGTGGTGTCACAGAAAATTGATAACTGTGTTCGTTCTTAGCTTCCTTCGGCGTTACAAATTGATTTGTAACAATATCATCAATCGTTTCTCCGACCTGTGGTTGACGCTGAATCATTTGCAGCGCTTGAAGCACATCTTGACGACTTATGATTCCTTGAAGTTTACTTCCTTCATCGACAACAGGAAGCATTTCAATCCCTTCCCACACCATCATACGCGCCGCAGCTGCTACAGACATCTTTCCGTTTACTGTAAGCGGATGTTTTGTCATCACCTTTTCAATCGGCGTTTCTTTAACAACACCGATCATATCTTTTGAAGTTACAATACCTAATACTTTTTTGTTTTCATCCACAATTGGATAACGCCCATGCATCGTTTCTTCGTTATACGCATGCCATTGTTGTACTGTATCAGTAGGTTTTAAATATAATGTTTCTTCAATTGGCGTCAAAATATCTTCAACAAGTACAATATCTTTCTTAATAAGCTGATCATAAATCGCACGGTTAATTAACGTTGCCACAGTAAATGTATCATAGCTACTTGAAATAATCGGCAATTTTAATTCGTCTGCTAATTTTTTCACATGATCTTCCGTATCGAATCCACCTGTAATTAATACTGCAGCCCCTGTTTCTAACGCTAGTTGATGTGCATTGGTACGGTTCCCGATAATCAGTAAGTTTCCCGCTTCTGTATAACGCATCATCGCTTCTAATTTCATAGCACCGATCACAAATTTATTTAATGTTTTATGTAACCCTTCTCTTCCCCCAAGTACTTGGCCATCCACGATATTGACCACTTCTGCATATGTAAGTTTTTCTATATTTTCTTTCTTCTTTTGCTCAATTCGGATTGTTCCCACACGTTCAATCGTACTAACATATCCTTTATTTTCTGCATCTTTAATCGCACGATAAGCTGTTCCTTCACTTACACTCAAGTCTTTTGCAATTTGACGTACAGAAATTTTATGCCCTACCGGCAGGCTATTAATATGTTCTAAAATTTGGTTATGTTTGGTAGCCAAATGGTTTCACCATACTTTCTTTTCCCTAAATTCTTCATGTGTTGTATTTTTAGTATACTATATTTCCGAAACTGTTACACTCTCTCTTTATATATCTGTACTATTTTTTTTATAACAAAACAACTCTTACATTCCATCAATACAATTCTTACAACAGTGTAATGTGATTGTCATCTCATTCGATAGTTTGTCCGCCAGTTCCAAGATACAATAAAGACAAGAAATCAAACAAAGGAGCGAATGAAAATGAAAAAATTGTTAGAAGTTGTAGGTGCTATATTTTTAGCTTTCGTTGATGGAAAAAAAGTTGCAATAGAATTAAATGAAACACCAGAACAAACGGTACCGGAAGTTACAGAATCAATAAAACAAACACATACTTTCAAGCCTATACTACACACATAAAAAACCCTTCACTTGTCTTTTCAAATGAAGGGTTTCTTTATTATAGTGTAATACTTTCTCCCGCTTCTAATACCTTCCCTGTACGATTTGTTAGTTTTTGAACGAAAAGGTGCGGGTCTTGCTCGATGACTGGGAACGTATTATAGTGCATTGGCACAACTGTTTTTGCATCAATCCATTCTGCAGCTAAAACCGCGTCCTCTGGTCCCATTGTAAAGTTATCACCAATTGGTAAAAATGCTAAATCAATGTTGTTAAGAGCTCCAATTAACTTCATATCAGAAAATAAAGCCGTATCCCCTGCATGATAAATCGTTTTCTCTTCTGCCGCAAATAAAATTCCAGCTGGCATTCCCGTATATGTAATCGTCTTGTTTTCTTCATCAATATAACTAGACCCATGGAATGCCTGTGTAAACTTTACTTTTCCAAAATCAAATACATGTGATCCGCCAATATGCATCGGATGTGTATTCACACCTTGCCATCCTAAAAATGTCGCCAATTCAAATGGTGCTACAACAACCGCATTATTTTTCTTCGCAAGCGCTACTGTATCACCGACATGATCACCATGTCCGTGTGATAAAATAATTGCATCTACCTTTACATCTTCAGCTTTTAAATCCGTTTTCGGATTCCCTGTTAAAAACGGATCAATTAAAATGACCTTTCCATTCGTTTCAATCTTTACAACTGAATGCCCATGATAAGATACTTTCATTGTTACATTCCTCCCTTATTCACATTCACACCCTTTATTCTACATGATTTCACAATTCCCTGTCTTTTCTAACATCGATTTACTTGTCATAACTCTTTCATCCGATGTAAAGTTATATATGTAACTGAAATCTCGGAGGTGCAAATCTATGAATACTAGATTAGAAAATTTAATGCAATGGCTACAAGAACAAAACGTGGAGGCTGCATTTTTAACTTCTACACCGAACGTCTTCTACATGACGAACTTCCATTGTGAACCACACGAAAGACTACTCGGTCTATTTGTATTCCAAGAAAAAGAACCCATTTTAATCTGTCCTAAAATGGAAGAAGGCCAAGCTCGAAATGCTGGTTGGGCACATGAAATCATCGGGTTTACTGACACTGATAAACCATGGGATATGATCGCGAAAGCACTTAAAGACCGCGGGATTAGTGTAAATACAGTTGCAATTGAAAAAGAACATTTAAATGTAGAACGCTATGAAGCATTAACACAATTATTCCCAAAAGTATCTTTCAAATCTGCGGAAGAAAAAGTACGCGAACTTCGTTTAATTAAAGACGAAAAAGAACTTTCTATCTTACGTCAAGCCGCTTACATGGCTGACTATGCTGTTGAAATTGGTGTAAATGCAATCAAGGAAGATCGCAGCGAATTAGAAGTGTTAGCAATCATCGAACATGAAATGAAGACAAAAGGTATACATAAAATGTCCTTTGACACAATGGTATTAACAGGTGCAAACTCCGCCCTGCCGCACGGTATCCCAGGTGGAAACAAAATGAAGCGTGGTGACTTCGTCCTATTTGACTTAGGCGTAATCATCGATGGTTACTGCTCTGACATTACACGTACAGTAGCATTCGGCGACATTTCCGAAGAACAAACACGCATTTATAACACTGTACTAGCAGGTCAATTACAAGCAATTGAATCATGTAAACCAGGTGTTACACTTGGTGAAATCGACAATGCTGCTCGCTCTGTTATCGCAGACGCAGGCTACGGAGAATTCTTCCCGCACCGCCTTGGTCATGGACTTGGAATTAGCGTACACGAATATCCAGATGTAAAAGAAGGCAATCACTCTCCATTAAAAGAAGGTATGGTCTTCACAATCGAGCCAGGTATTTACGTACCAAATGTAGGTGGCGTTCGTATCGAAGATGATATTTATATCACAAAAGACGGATCAGAAATTTTAACAAAATTCCCGAAAGAATTACAGTTTGTAAAATAAGAAAAAAGGTAGCTTTATCGCTACCTTTTTTCTTTCAAATAACTGAATTTTCTTTCTTATACATTTAAAAGGAGGCATACTATGAAACAACTTCAGCAACAATTAGAAGAATTGCGTGCGAATCATTACGCTATAGATTCCACGATAGATATCAATGATTTAAGTTTAAAAATGCTCCAACATATCGGTACACCCGATGGCTATTTACGAGACAACTTAATCTACACAACCTTTTGGCACCTCATCACAAAAGACCATGTTTCGCATAAGCAATTACAGCGATTATTATCCCAAAGTATAAGCAAACAATACTTATTTTATAAAATCACTACAGGCGATAAAGATGCTGTATTCACTCGATCATTTACAACACTATTAATTGCATTAATCATAAACTCTGATACAAAACATAACTTCTTATCAGAATCTGACATATTAGAAGTAAAAGACAAATTAATTTTATACATGAAGCAAGAACATGATTTCCGTGGGTATGTTGATGATCAGGGGTGGGCTCATAGCATCGCTCATGTCTCGGATGCATTCGATGAACTTGTTAAAAATCCAAAACTTGAAACCTCATATTATCCAGAAATAATACTAACTCTATTAGAAAAAGTAAGTGTACATACAATCTATTACAATTATGAAGAAGAGGAACGAATAATCACTCCTATCATTGCCATGTTAAAAAATGGGTTGAGTGAAAAAGAACTGATTGTATCCTTACGTTCTTTCGTACATCAAATGCAAATTCAAAAAACAAAATTATCTATCATCCCTTACGAAGCACTATACAGGAATATAAAATCATTTTTACGAAGCTTATTCTTTCGATTACGAACAAATTCTATATGCAAAGAAACAGAAATTGAGATTGAAAACTTATTAAAAAATTTTCGTCAATACAATTAAAAAAGAAGGTCTCTCAAAAAGTACCTTCTTTCATCTCACTAATATTGAGTTGAAACTTCACAATCCAAACCGAGAAAAGGTGTACAAAAATCGCAATAGCCATACATACACCGCTCAAAAAAGTTAAAATCGGGTGCGAGTATGAATGCCCTAAATAATAAGATACTCCAATAAAAAACATTGTTATGTAGATATAGATTGCTCCATGTATTTGATTCATATTTGCCCCCTTTTTTATCATATTATATCATAAATTTTCTGACTACTCTCATTAACCTGTTATAATCAATATTTCTCAACTGTTACACCTCTTACAGCTACTTATATATGGTGCCCCTTGTAACTTGATTTAATCGTTTTTCTTTCCGATATAAACCGCGATGCTGATTAATTACAACGTGGAGTAACCACGGTATTAATGCTCTAACAGTATTTCTTCCACCTTATATCCTATTATAACAGGCGAAGTCTTCACCAGACTCCGCTTTTTTCATGTATCACAAATCACAAAATGGTTTAACATAGCAGAAACTTAAGTGTGCTATGTTTATTCAAAAGCTTTAAAAAAGAACCGATATTTCCTTATTTTTGTGGAGATACCACTTTTAATTCTTTGACTCCGTCTTTTAATGTGATTGCACCTGTCGCTAATCTTTTCCAACTAACTTGAGCTGAATCCAAGTTAGATTTTAAGAATTTGAATTTCTCTTGATCAGCTTTATCAGATGCCTTCTCAATATGCCCTAGTACTCCCGAATATTGAGAATCTAAATCATGCCATTGCGCAGACAAATAAGTAAGAGCATTAATAGCTTTATCAATCGCACTATGCATCTCACTAATATTATTAAACGCAACTCCAACTACACGATTTAATGTTAGTTTATAATCTACAGTCTGACGTAATTGTGCTAATTGCGGCTCTAACCAGCCTAGCTTACTTCTTGCATCGCCTATCATTATACCACCAGCAATCAGTGTAGGCAGAAAAGGAATTTTCACCATTGTCAATCCTTTAGATTCTATGTCTTTCTGATAGTTTATGTCCGCTAAAACTTCATTTAGCCGTTTTTGATCGGCTTCAACATCAGCTCCTTGGTTTTTTAAAATCGATTGCAAGAGATCTTTATCACTTCCAAATTCTCTAATATCTTGTCCAATATCTTCTTTTAACTTAGTTAATTCTTGTATTAATTTTTGTGCATACTCTTGGTTTTGTTGAATTTCACCGCGTAAATCTGTAATCCCCTTTTTTAAAGTATCTCCATTCCCTGTATTAATTGCCTCTACTAATATTTTATAATGATCTTCAAATTTTGTATCGTATTCAATAATGCTGGTCAATGTGTCTAAAAGCTGTTTTTTTCCTTGTGTATCCCATTTAACAGCATGTTCCCTAGCATTCTTTTGATCTTGTACAATTTTACCAGGTAAATCTGCATACCCATTAATCGTAATGCCTTCAAAACTCACATCTGGATTATTAATTAACAAATAAGAATAGTCATTCATGGATTTTGCAAATACCGCAGCATCTTGCAAAGCTTTTTCCATTTGTTCTTCATTTGCTGAAAGAGACGTATCTCCATTATTAGTTTGTTCAATTTCATTTGCAAAAGCTGTTACTGGTGTAACTACATTAGCTGTTGTAATAGTTAAAAACGTCGATACAGCTAGTAGTTTGTAAGGGGTTTTTTTCATCATTTCATATTCCTCCTATATAGGTCTTGATTATAAGTTCTATTCTTCTTTAAAAGTGAAATTAGTTATGTATCTTTATGAATATCATTTCAACTTTGTTTAGCAGCCTTAAAATCATCAAATATTAAAGAAAATTTATAGTGAAAAGCGAAGTCCTTAATTGGACTTCGCCTTTTCGGTATATAAAGAATTATTAATTGTTGTATGGCTATTTAACAATGTAATCATAGATTCTCTATGTTTTGGGCATGCAACAGAAGTGATATTTTCCTATTGTTGTGGAGTAATAGGTTCCACTTTTAATTCTTTGATTCCTTCTTTTAAAGTGATTGCATCTGTGTGTAAATTTTCCCAACTTTTTTTAGCTGAAGCCAAGTTAGATTTTAAGAATGTAAATTTCTCTAGCTTAGCTTTTTCAGATGCATTATCAAGAAATGTTAGAACCGAACCATATTGATTATCTAAATCATTCCATTGCGCGGACATATAAGTAAGAGAATTAATAGCATCATCAAGCGCCTTATGCATCTCGCTAATACTAGTATGTGCAACACCAACTACACGATTTAATGTTACTTTATAATCTACAGTCTTACGTAATTCTGCTAATGTAGGCTCCAATTTTTTTAAATTCTCTTGTGCTGTAAGTACTATTACACCACCAATTAGCGGTAAGCCAAAAAGGGCACCCTTCATTACATTAAATCCATCAGATTCTAATTGTTTATAATAGTTTACTGATCCTAAAATTTCCTCTAGACGCTTTTGATCGGCGTCAACATCAGCACCTTGGTTTTTTAAAATCGAATCCAACTGATTTTTATTGTCTCCAAATTCCCTAACATCTTCCCCAATAGCGTTTTTTAACTTAGTTAATTCTTGTATTAATAGATTTGCATCCTCACGGTTTTGTTGAATTTGACTTTGTAAATCTGTAATTCCTTCTTTTAAAGTATCTTTAGCCTCTTTAGCCTCTTTAGTTTCTTGAGGCTCTGTACCCTCTTTAGCAGCCAGCTCTTTAGCCTTTTTAGCCTCTTTAACAGCCGTATCAGCCGCCTCTTCTAATGGATCATAATAAGTGCTAAATGTCGTATCGTATTCAACAATACCTGTCAGTGTATCTAAAAGCTGTTTCTTTACTTTCGTATCCCATTCAACAGCATGTGCTCTAGCCTTCTTTTGATCTTGTACAATTTTACCAGGTAAATCTGCATATCCATTAATATTGATTCCTTCAAAATTCACATCTGGATTTTTAATTAACAAGTAAGAATAGGCATTCATAGATTTTGCAAATAACCCAGCCTTTTGCAAAGTTTCTTTCATCTTCACATCATTTGCTGAAAGAGACGTATCTCCATTGTTAGTTTGTTGAATTTCACTTGCATAAGTTGCTACCGGTGAGACTACAGTGGTTGTTGTCAAAGTTAAAAACGTCGAGACAGCGAGTAGCTTGTAAGGGATTTTATTTAGCATTTCACATTCCTCCTATGATAGGTTTTGACTTTTAGTTCTTTGCTTCTTGTGTAAAAGCGATGTCTTTCGAAATGAATTCTGCATCTTTATGAATATCACTCCAACTTTGTTTAGCAGCTTTTAAATCATCAAGTATTAAAGAGAATTTATGTTCTTGCATAGAGTCGATATTATCATGTAAATCTGTATAATTTGCCCCCATTTTATTCCATTGTTGTTGGATATTTGTTAGGGACAGTATCGCTTGATCCACTGTTTGATACAGATCTGTCAAAGTTGCTTTCGCGTTAGTAAGCGAAATAACTGCTTGGCTAGCAAGATCGGCTTTCGTACCTAATTCCCCGATTTTTTTAGAAATTTCGTTATAGGAGTCCATATGTTTAGACGCCGTGACACCAGCTGCTGTTCCTAAACCGATACCAGCTGCACCGAGAGCCGCAAGACCACCAACAACAACTGGTGTTGCTGTACCACCAGTCACAACAATGACTACCGCTCCTGCAATGGCTGCACCAACTAAAATGAATGCTCCCAATCCACCACCAATTGACCATGCTAATACATCGTTAAAATGCTGTGTCTGAGTAGAACGTAGCTTCTCCATTTCAGCTTGAAGTTGTGGAATCAGGGCATTATTTCCCGCCAATAGTGCCGTTAATCCACCTTGTCCATCTGGGCCACCAACATTATTTTTAAACCCTGTAGAATTGTCATACAGTTTTGTTTTGAAGTCTTGTAACATCTTAATTACTTCTGTAACTTCTTTTGAATTTGTATTAATTGTAGTGATTAAATCACTTAGGCCCTCTTTTAGCTCTGCTTTATCTTTATTTTTCACAGCAGCTTCCAATATATCGTAATAATTTTTAAATTGTTCATCGTAATTTACAATATTACGTGCTGTTTTTTGAATCTTCGGCTTCGCTGTATCTAACCAATAATTCGCATTGATTCGTGACAATTCTTGATTAAGGTGAATACTTTTGAGTAATTCTGCTCCTTCTGAACCTAAATCAATATTGGATAAATTGATATTTGGTTGTTTAATCATTGTTTTTGCGTACAAATCCATTACAAGAATATGAGATCCTGTTTGAGCTAATGCTTTCTTCAGTCCTTCAGGCCCTAATTCATAATTCCCTACTTTTTGTTCTTGAGCGGTCTGTTCTTGTGCAAATACATGAATGGTGTTACCGTTAGTAGCAGTTATAAACGTTGCTAGAGTGGCTACAGCTAACACTTTAAATGGAAGTTTTTTCATAACTATTCTCCTTCTCAGTTTTTTGATAGATTATTAGAATTTTTATATTTTTATTAAATCCATAATATTAAAATTTATTAGTTTGTTCTTCAAGGTAACTTGTTACATTTTTTAATTGTCTTAATG
>NZ_JBALQK010000170.1:0-15946 GCF_036965845.1 Bacillus sp. JJ1127
CTAAAAAGAGGGGTTTTTGATGTATATATAGTTTGAAAGCAGGGGATTCCCTTACAAGTTGAATAGGTAAATCCCTGCTTTCAGCTTATACAAAATCACTTCTTCATATACTTACAATAACCACCCAACGAGTTATTATAATAGATTAATATTTACCGTAAAATGAATTTGCTTTCATACGCCCATCGTTCGATATAATCATTTCTTCTAATATCTTTTGTTTCTCTCGAATATGCCGAGCAGCTTTTATAATGAATGGACTGATTTTTTCTGCAACTTTTGCTCGCTCTTCATCATCTAATGTCATCATCCAGCGATTTAACATTTCACTCTTTTCCGCAAATTCTTTCTCAGATGCCGCAAGTTCACCTATTTCATTAAAACAACCAACAAATGCTTGATAGATATCATTGTTCATTTTCCAACACTCCGCGGTAACCATCTATTAAATCTTGTAATACTTTTTCAATTGCATCAATAGCTGTTGCTTGGCGTGTTAGTTTCATCGATTGAATTTGCACACTAATCCAATCGTATAAGCCAAACAAGCTATCATATAAATCTTTCGTAATTTCTGGATTTAATTGTAGTTTTAGCTCTTCAAAAATACGATCTAGCTTTTCAAGAAGCGCATCTCCTTCTTGCAACTGAAAAGTAGTCAGTAATTCTTCTAATTTACGAAACTCAACGATACATCTTTCATAAATAAAGATTGTATTTTTTATCGGATTACTCGTCATAATATCATTTTGCATATAACGTTGCCATGCTTGCATACTTTCACTTCCTCAACCTTCATTAATCATCACTTTTTTGTTTTGTCATTGCTTTAATTGTTTTTAACTGGCTATCAAGTGCTGCTAATGTAGTCTCTAACTGTTGATATTTCTTAACAATGTCAGCTTGTTTTTGTTGATTTTGCATATCAATATCATTGATTTTTCTATCCAGATCACTTACGCGTTTGTCAATATTCCCCACTTGGTTTCCAATTATACCTTTATCACCGAAAATTTTATCAAGCGGCTCTTCCATCATTTTTCCTAAACCTTTAGAACTAAAAAAGAATTGTTTCGCTGCGTCTGGATTTTCTTTCAACGCTTTCGTTAATTTCTCATCATTTACTTCCATTGTTCCATCTGATTTCATTTGAATACCGTACGTAAATAAATAGTTTCCATCTTGCGAAAATGTTGCAACATTGCCCATCACTTGACGAATACTTTGCATAATCGATTGCCCTTGAAAAGCTCCGCCTTTCCCAGCAAAGACATCTACTGTTGAAACAGCTTTATTATAATCCGCTACCATTTTTTTGATGAGGTTAGCTGCATCTGTTACGTTTGAATCATCTACTGTAAATTTTAGCTCTACTGGATTCGTTTCTGCAGCTGTCACTTTCAGCAACTCAATTTTCATACCTGGAAGTGCCTCGACTGTGTTACTAGCGCTCGTTCCTCCAATACCATTAATGGTATATTTTGCATCCTGCGCTTCATTGATTGTGTTTAAGACGCTTGTACCATTCTTTTCTGAGTAAAACATCCTTTTAAATAAATCTGATGTCCCATCATGTAAATCAATTTTGTTTGCTTCCCCTTCTTTTGTGGAAGACATAAAGATTTTTCCGCCAAGCGTATACGCAGATACACCATAGTTTCCATCATTAATCCGATTAATTAAATCTTTATAAGTCATATCAGCTGTTACTTTTAGTTCCTTATCCTTACCAATTTTGAGCGTATCATTTACATTTAATTTATCCTCTAGATTAATTGGATTCGAAGCAATTTGATGACGCTGAGCCAATTGCGTAATTGTCATGTTAAACGTCCCCGCAATTGCACCACCATCTGCTTTTACATTGATATAACCGTCTTGTGACGTCGTTACCTTCTTCTCATTCCCTTTAAAAGCAGCTAAGTTTTTAAATGTTTGTGTAAATGAACTAAATTCTGATTTTAAACTTGTATATAATAATTTATCTTGTGAAAGTTTATTCTTCTCGTTATTATAAGGTGTTTTTCTCATCTCTAACGCTGATAGCTCTAAATCCACAAAATTTTTCGTATCAATAAGAGTATTACCAAGATTCCAAATCTGTTGTCTATCCCCAATATTAGAAATTGATGTTCCTGACATTTTTTTCCACTCCTTATTCTATTTACATATAATCTAAAATACTCGTTTTGCTCATCGTACTAACAGCCTTTAATGTTGCTTCATACGTGGCATTTATATAAGCTAAATCAGAAATAGCTACCGCTAAATCGACATCTTCAATTTCTTTGCGGTTTTCTTGCAGTGCTAAATTCTGTTCACTTAAGATTGTTTTAAATGTATCCATTGTGTTCATTGTTGAACCAACTTCTGTTATACGATCCAGCACCTTATCTAGATTTTGTTTATTTTCATCTGATAATGGTCGTAACGCTTGTTGATCACCGTTCTGCAACGCATCTCTCATCTTCATCAATGTTTCAATGGCCGGAGATAATACCTCTTTTCCGTTGCGGAATGCCTTAAATTCATAACCGTCGTTTAATTGCCAAATTACATCATTTTGCCCGCCTTGGTACGTTCCATTTTCTTGAAATGGAGACTGCGCAACACTATCTCCGCCAAAAATGTAACGCCCTTGTTCTTTTGTATTTGCTAAGTACACGACTTGTTTTAAGATTTGATCAACTTCTGCTCCAATTGCTCGCAGTTCGTTTGGACCATTCGTCTCATTTAACGCTTGAAGTGTTAATTGGTTCGCTCTTTTTAAGGATGTAGAAATGCCTTGTAATGCAGTTTCTGTTTGCGTTAATATATTTTTCGAATCTGTTATATCTTTTTGCATTTGTGTAATATCCTCTAATGAGTGCGCTATTGCAAACGATTTACTTGCTGCAAGTGGATCTTCACTCATTAGAAGATTTTTCTTACCAGAAGTTACTTGATTACGATGGTATTGCTGTTGAACATTTAAGCCCATCATTTGGTTTTTAGCCCAGTTTGCATTTTGAAATGTGGATACTCTCATAAAATCACCCTCTTTATATATTTTAATTCTTTATGAATTAACTAGCTTCACTTTATCGAATAATTGAAAATAGGCTATCAAATACTTCATTAATCGTCGTAATTGCCTTTGAATTCGCTACAAAATACTTTTGGAATGCCATTAAATTGACCATTTCTTCTTCCATATTGACGCCTTCTATACTCATTTTTTCTTGTTCAATACCTTGTAATAAGTCTCCATGAATGTCTTTAAATGCGCTAGCGGCGTTTTTATCAGATGCTACCCCAACAAGAAATTTATCTAATGTTTGCTTATAAGAAAGTCCGTTCTTATATGGTTGATCTGTAACTCTTGCAAGTTGGTTTGCAGTATCGGCAGAAATTTTCATTTTTGAAATGTCTTTTATGAAGTCAGGGTTTAATTGAATATTTCGTGCATGATCTCCGATAAAGAAGTCTTTCTTCATAACAGTGTTCACTTGGTCCTTAACAGCAATCATTAATTCCTGGAAGTCTTTCTTATAGTCAGCAATCTTTGCTTTCGTATCAATTGCAGCAGAAATGGAACCGCCCTGTAACGAAATATCTTTTCCAGAGATTTGGACTTTATATGGTTCCTGATCCTTTTTCAGCTGAAGTGGGTATGTATCTTGTCCACTCACTGTTAACGAGCCACTTATTCTAACACTCGCAATATTAGGATGCATTGATTCGTAAGAAACTTCTATGTTGGCATATTGAGACATGTCCGTGATAATACGATCCCGCTCATCTAAGAGCTGATTCGGTACGGGCGAGCCTGCCTGTCCAATCTTTTTATTCGCTTCTGCTAAATTAGTAGCAAGGCGGTTAAACTCATTTACATGACCTTCAATATCTTCTGCTGTTTGTGTTTCTGCCGTATCTAAGTTTTTTGCGAGGCGATTTACTTGATTCGTAAATTTATTTGTTCCAGCAATTAACGTATCATAGTAATTCGGTTGTTCTGGATTTTTCGCTACTTCACGAAATGAATTAAAGAAACCATCCATTAAACTCGATAACGAGTTGGGCCCAGTTGTTCCTATCATTGACTCTACTCGTCCTAAAGTAGAATTCATATAAGAATAATAAGAAAGCTGAGAGAATTGCTCATTATATTGCTTTGTTTTCACTTCATCCGTAACACGATCTATGCTCAATGTTTGAACACCGTTGCCAATTCTTTGCTCTGGTGTATCACCTCTACTTGATCCAATCGATCCGTAATTCACCATTTGGCGCACATATCCTGGTGTATGAATGTTAGAAAGGTTTTGTTGCGTTGTTTTCAAACCTAGTTGTGCTGCTAACAAACCAGATAGCGGTCTATTATAGTCAGATAACCTCATGATTTTTCACTTCTCCTTTACAATAACTCATTTATAAAGATTTGCGAATTATGATTCCTTTCCAGATTGTATTCAGAAACAGAATCCACAATACCTTCTGTAATTTTTAATAGTACGTTTAAGTAATATTGATTTTTCAAAAGCATCATTTTTACATTTTCTTCTAGCGTTGTTAATGTTTTTTGTAATTCTTTTATTCTTTCAATTTCTTCTTCCGAAAAATACGAAAATAATGATTGCATACGATATGGTTCGATGCCATTTTCCTTACAAAACTGCTCAATCATTTCTTGAAAAGCAGTTGTCAGCTGTTTGACACCGTCTATATACTGCATTTGCTCTACTTGTAACTTTTGTACTTCACTCACATTTTTTTGTTGTAAATTCTCATACATTTGTTCTCCAAGCACACTAATATTTTCATATGCCTTTTGGATGAGAACAAGTTTCTCATATAATTGTATGTACATATAACTTCCCTCCTTTTTACAATACTAGGTTAACTATTAAACCGTGAATTTCGCCGATTTGATTTAACATTTCTAAATGACCTGTTTTTGTATTAATTAAATTCATAACATCTTCTAAATCATTTAAACCCATTTCAGCTTGTTTCACAATTGTCATTTTTTGCGAGTATCCATACCTCGGATGACGCGACATTACATCTTTGTACTGCAGTACATGATCAACATAGAAATTCAAAAATGATTTTACTGTATTTTTGTATTCCATCACATTGTCCAGCGTTAACTCTAATTCAATTTTTTCTTTAATTTCTCCAATATTATCAACAAATGTCTCCATTTGTTCTAGCAATTTATCATTCTTGTCCTCTGCGTGCAAATTATCCGAAAAAACAAGACCACTTCTTGAAATCGCTTCTTTCGGCGTTTGCGTAGCAGGCGGTATATGCGATAAAATTGGATTATGCGAGATAGAACGTAGCATACATATCACCTATTTATTTTTTTATTTCTTTCTTCACTTAATCGTAAAATCCAGTTATTTATAATTATACTCTGTATCACGATATTTTGCAGTTATTTTTTGCAGAAGATATGTTACAATTTATCATGAGGTGGCACAAATCTATGAATATCTTTCTTTGTGGTTCAAATCAATTAACAGCATTAGATCGAGAAGAAATCAAAAATTTTTTATCAGACTATGCTAACAAACATAAAATTTACATATTATGTTACAAATCTATTGAAAATGAAGTCCTTCGTTTCTTTGTTGAAAATGAAAGACTTGCACAAAATTTATGCCTGTATACATTACAACCATTGCATTTGCTAACAGACGAGTTTCAAGAGGCTATCGATTATTTACAAGCGCATGGGGCTCAGTATATCGCTTTCGATCACCCATACGATTCAATTTATCGATCAGAATATATGTTTTTTGTCAAACAAATTGTCGAAAACAGCAATTTAGTTCTCTGTTTTTATAACGGCGATAAACATACTTCTGTTATTCCTGTCGATATCGCCAAAGACGCTGGAATTGATGCCGTTATTTATGATTTACCGGGCTCACATGTAGAACAAATGCAAAAAAGCTTTGAACAAAAAATTCGCACGATGTAAAAGGGGGAGGCACAATACAAAATATTGTGCCTATATAACTATGACAACTGAACCGAACTATGATTATTTTATAGCGAGTTTTAAACAGCAATTTAATATGGATATTTCTTTATATAAACAAGATAGGATGCGTAGAAGAATTGATTCTTTCATTTCCCGAAAAGGTTTTGAAAATTACGCCAACTTCCTGAATACTTTACGAAATAACCAGGAATTATTTACAAGCTTTATTGATTACATTACGATCAATGTATCGGAATTTTTCCGTAATAAAGAACGCTGGCAAACGTTAGAAACAAAAGTTCTCCCAAAACTATTAGAACAAAATAATGGTAAACTAAAAGCATGGAGTGCTGCATGCGCAGCTGGAGAGGAACCATATACCCTCTCATTAATCTTATCAGATCGATTACCAGCGTTTCGCTTTGAAATTCAGGCAACAGATCTTGATTTTCATATTTTAGAAAAAGCAAAGCAAGGACGATATGCGGAACGATCACTAAAAGAATTACCTGACACCATTAAAAAACGTCATTTCGCAAAAGAAAACGATACATATACACTAAGCCGAAGTATTAAACAGCAAGTGACATTTAAACAGCATGATTTATTAACACAATCCTTTGATACAAATTACGATTTAATTATTTGTCGTAACGTCATGATTTATTTTACAGAAGAAGCAAGAAGTAAGCTTTATGAAAAATTCAGCCGTTCTTTACGAAAAGGCGGCGTATTATTTGTCGGTAGCACCGAGCAAATCTTAACTCCGGAACGCTATAATCTTCAGCGCTTCGATACATTCTTTTATGAGAAAATATAGCCTATAAGAAAAGGGTCGCCTTCTTGTATAGAACAGCGACCCTTTTCTTATATAATTGCCATTACCATCGAATCAGAACGATACAAATGATCCATATGAGTAAAAAGCAAATAGTCATAGACCACTTATGCTCCTGCACGACTTCTTTCAATTGCTGAGATAACTGCGTCATATTCATTTCAGCTAGCGCTCGCCATACACTTGCATCGCGGTCTTTCGGAACGATATGCGTACCATTTATCAAAATAGCTTCACTCGAGAGCTTTGTGATATAGGCTGTAATCACGCCAACAACCATGTTTATATTTCCTTGTGAAGAATCCTGTTCTGCCCTAGAAACAAGCCCGCTTACATCCAGTAATGGGATTAATACTTTTCTCCCAAACGACATCGGTACTTCAGCGAAGTCATATGTTCCATCTAGTAAAGGAATTCCTTTCACATGCGCTTGTTTGATAAGAACCTCTATACTTCTTACAATTTGTTCATAGATTGGCTCTGATTGTCGCCCTTCTTTTGAAAGGGTATGAAGCTTCGAAAACAGCTGTAATACTGTGTCCATCTCCTTTGTGAGAACTTCTTTTAGCGCTTTCCCATCTGCAAGGCTGGCAAGTAAAATTCCGATTTCATTATTTTTTGTAATGATTTGAGATTGAGTCGTAAACGCAACATTACTTTGCTTTTGTTCTTTCTGCACTTCTTGTTCAGAAATAGCAGCAGGCTGTTTTAATGGCTCTAACGTCTTATTTTCAATTGCAATGCGTTTGATGTCCATTTTACGCCTCCCTTTTCAAATACCACAGTGTAATATCGTTCTTTTTAGCCCCACTCTTTATTATTTTTTAAGACAAAGAATAATACGAACAATCCAGATATAACGGCAAATACATCTGAAGCCTCAATACCTTGTTTATTTTTCGGCTGCTTTTTCTCTTTTTGACTCTCTACTTGCTCTTGTTTTTTTGAAGCGGCTTTATCGTTCTTTTCATCTGTTGTCTTCTTATGTACTTTCGTCGCTTCTTGTTGAGAATGAGTTGGTTCCTCTTGCTTCTTAGGTACACCTATAACCTCGGCCATCTTTTCTTCTTTCTTCAGCACTTGATCTTGCTTTATATGCTGCTCTTCTTGTTTATTTGCTTGAATCGATTCTTCTTGCTGTTCATTTTCTTTTGCCTGTTGTCCTCTTACCGATATCACATATTCACTTTCTTGGACGAATTGATTCCCTGCAGCATCAACGATTTCAATACTAAGGCGATATGTACCCGCTTGCAACGCCTCTGTTACTTCACACGTTTTGCGCCAATCCATTTCACGCTTATTGTAATCTAGTAAAAAAGTAATCTCGCTGCTGTTCTCTTTCCCTTTTAATACAACGCGCACTTCTTTCACTGCTGATTCTGCATCTGATGCTTTCACACGAATATGGAGCGAATCACCAATCTTTCGCTCCACCACTCCATCTTTCGCTCCATCAATGATTATTTGCTCAAGCTTCGGTAGTTCTTTATCCAAAGTCGGTGTTTCATTTTTAATATGAACAAGTGGAACTTTTTCTTCTCGCTCTTCTAATTCTTCTTTTCCAGCTTCTTTACGACTTTGCATGAGCTGAAGATGCCAATCACCTTCTAAATCGTATGGTCCAACCGTATAATATGCAACCCATTGCTTCGTTTCATCTTCGTACGCAAAAGATAGCGGTCTTTTTTGATCATACTGGCTATCATTTTTTTGCAATTGCAATGAGCCTTTTATACTTTGAATATTTTGTTCTTTCGGCTCTACTGCAATTCGAACCTTTTCTCCAGGTATAGCCTGTTGTTTACTAACCGTAACTACACCTAACTCCGTTTCTACATTTTGCTCATGCTGCTGTTCATTTTCTTTTTTTTGTTCTTTCTCTTCTTTTTGGTCTGTCTCTCGTTCATTTCCTTGCTGATTTCGATCATCTTGTTGATCCATTTTACCTATATCATTATTTTGTACTACATCTTCTTCCGCTTTACTCTGCATAGGGAACAATATAAGTAGATGTAATACCATCCAGCCAATGAGAAAACGTCTCATACTTTTCATCTATTTGTTCAAACTCCTATTTTGATGTCTTATAACGATTTTGTAACTTTCACACCGAAAAAGCCATCAACATTTACAAGTTCACCGTAAGCGACTAATACATCATTTACATAAATTCGAATCGGTTCATCAATATCTTCATCCAAAACAACTGCGTCATTTTCATGTAAGCTTAATATGTCTTGAATCGTTTTGACCGTACTTCCAAATACAAATTTCACATTCACTTCTACATTTTGCAGAATGGATGTATCCATATACGATGGATTATTCACTTTGATTTCTTGAAACTCAATCGGCTGCACTACCGGAACTCGAATTTCTTCCTCTTCAGCTGCTTCTTCGACAACTGGATAAAGAAGACGTCTTGCCATTTCCTTCGCTTCTGGAATCGGTAAAATTTGATACATTTTTGAGTGAACAAGATCCCCAATGTCAATATTGAATGTAATTTGAACAAGTTCGTCCAAATCTGTTCCTTCTCCTAAATATTCCATTTCTTCTTTTAATGTAACAAATTTCACCGCCGGCGGAGTAATGTCCATTTTCTCCATAAACATTTCTGACATTGCAGTTGCCGCATGCCCCATCATTTGGTTCATAATTTCTTTAATGCCGCTTAACTCTAGCTCTGTAAGTTCTTGCTCTGGATCAATTTCGCCAGTCCCCATCATCATAAGGTCTACCATCGTTAAAGCAACATCTTTCGTAAATACGAATATATTTTCATTTTTCAAACCTTCAACAAAGTCAACGTTTAAAATAACAAACGGCATCGGCACATCATCATAATGACGAACATTAATCGTTTCCACATTCGGTGTACTAATACTTACTGGTTGATTTAACACTGTCGACAATACAGTTGAAGCTGAACCTATAGAAATATTAGCAATTTCTCCAAGTACATCCTTTTCTTCTTGTGTTAAGTACTCTTTTACAGGCTGTTCTTCCGTTTTTTCTAGTTCCTGCGTCTCTTCTACGTCTTGTACTTCTGCTGGTTCTGCACCGCCAGATAACTGCAACAATTTATTTATCATTTGTTTCGCATTTTCAACTGACACGATTTGTACAAGTTTAGAGTTTACAAGTTCATCTATTTTTAAATCAAATGACACTTTAATAATTGTACCGTTTCCATCAATACCAGAGATTTTCTCCATCTCGTCTGCTAACTTTACAACCTTAATCGTTGGCGGAGACATATCAACCGTATCTCGGAAGAACTCTGACATAGATGTTGCCGCAAACCCCATCATCTGATTCATCGCTTCTTGTACCGCACTTAGTTCTAATTCTCCAGGTTCTTTTCCTTCTTCAACCTCACCTGTTCCCATCATCATTAAATCCGCGATAGCCAAGGCAACATCTTGTTTAAGGACAAGAAGATTCTCCATATCTAGTCCTTTTGTAAAATGAATATTTAATACGACATGTGGAACTTCAATTTCTCTCGCATCATATAAATCTACCATCTCTACATGAGGAGCAGTAATACTTACTTGCCTATTTAAAATAGTTGATAATATAGTTGAAGCTGAACCAAATGATATATTTGCAATCTCTCCAAGAATGTCACACTCTTGAGACGTAAGTGGCTGATTTTCTTTTTCTAGCACAATTGTGCCCGTGTCTCCTTTTGTATGTTGTTCAGGCATTTTCCCCGCCTCCTCATTTCTATTTTTTCATAAAAATCATACAGACTATCTATTACACTCGTTATATTTTAACAAACTTATTATAAAAATTGTAAACATAGATGAGCAAATATACACTTTATTATTCTTGTAACTAAAAACTCCCCAATTCCATCTACTGGGGAGTTTCATTCATACTATAAACCTTCTGGGTTTAAAATGAGGACTACCCGTCCGTCACCAAGAATTGTCGCACCAGAGAAATGATTTGCATTCTCTGCAAAAAAGTCACCTAACGACTTTAAGACAATTTCTCTTTGACCAATAATTGTATTTACAATAAGTCCATAGCTTCGATGCGTATTACGAACGATTAAAACCGGAACCATTTGACCTTCATATGATTCAAACACCTCAGCTGCTGTTTTCTCACCAAAAACAACACTTAAATGTTTCACTTCAATAATTTGATCACGATAATTAAGAACGTCTTTCCCATTTAATGCTTGTATGTCCTCTTTCTTAATTCGAATCGCCTCTACAATATTGCCAAGCGGGAAAGCATAACGCGTTTCATTCGTTTGCACAAGCATAGATTGAATAATAGAAAGTGTTAAAGGAAGCTCAATACGGAACGTACTACCTTTTCCTTCTTCTGAATCAACAATTAAATGTCCGCCTAAACTATGAATCGTATGCTTTACAACATCTAATCCAACACCGCGTCCAGAAAGATCTGAAACAACTTCAGCCGTACTAAAACCAGGTTGTAAAATAAGTTCAAACACTTCACGATCCGTTAATTTATTAGCATCCGCTTCGGTTACAACACCATTTTTGATGGCTTTTTCTAATACTTTCCCTTTATGAATGCCGTTTCCATCATCCGTAATTTGAATTACAACATGATTACCGCTATGAAACGCTTCTAATTTCATCGTACCTGTTTCATTTTTCCCAGCATCACGGCGCTTTTCAACTGTTTCAATACCATGATCGATTGCGTTACGAATTAAATGAACAAGCGGATCTCCAATTTCATCGATAACAATTTTATCAACTTCGGTATCTTCACCTGTAATTTGTAAATCAATTTTTTTCCCTAAATCTTTTGCAAGCATGCGCACCATACGCGGGAAGCGATTAAAGACCGTTTCAATCGGCACCATACGCATATTTAATAGTACATTTTGAATATCCTTAGAAATATCGCCTAATCGATTTAAATGCTCAATTAATTCTTTATTTTGAATCGTCTCTGCTAATTCATCGATACGACCACGTTCAATTACACTTTCTTCAAACATGTTCATCAATCGCTCGATTTTTTCTAATTGCACACGAATAGAGCGGTTTTCTACTTTTGCATTTTTACCTTTTGCGCTCCCTTTTGAAGGAGCCTCTTTAGAAGCCGATTGAGCAGGCATTACGTTCTGCTTGATTACAGGCTGAACAGCTTCTTTCTTCTCTTGTGCGGCTGTTTTTTCTTTTTGGATTTGCTTTACTTCTACTTTTTCAATTTCAGAAACATGAAGTGCAGCTTGTTTTAGCTCTTCCTCACTTTGATCTGTATTCATATAAATTGTAAATTCAAATCCAAAGGTATCCGCCTCAATTTCTTCCATACTTGGGACCGTTTTTTCTATACTTCCCAATTTTTGCAATGCTTCAATACACATAATTGCTCGCACTGCTTTTAAGATTGCTTGTTGTTCCACAGTAACATGAATTTCGCAAGAAGCTGTTTCATCGTTCTCTAACTCAACTTGAGCTTGGTTTTCCACAGCACTTACTGCATCACCATTTAATAATGCTTCTAGTTTTTGTTTTGTAGCAGTAACATCTATATTTCCCATACCGCCTTGCTGCACATCTGCAACCATTTTCTCCAAATTGTCAATACATTCAAAAACAACATCTATAATATCGGCATTTACTGCCATATTACCATGACGAATTTCATCAAGAACATTTTCCATCTTATGCGTTAAATCCGCCATTTCACTAAATTCCATACTTGCAGACATACCTTTAAATGTATGTGCTGAACGGAAGATTTCTCCTACGACATCCATGTCTTCAGGGTTCTGTTCTAGATTCAGTACATTTTCATTTAATGATTGTAAATGCTCTTCTGCCTCTTCAAAAAATATATTCAATAGATCTGTTTGCATTTTAATCCCCTACCTGTCTCCACAAACATTTCATTTATGTATAACAATTTAATGTTTTAAAAGCAATAGAAAAAGAGGTACCACACTTCTATACATATCATTGTTCGATTCTTTGTGGCACCCCTTTATATGAATTAGCTCGTTACTACCTTTGTTAATGCTTCAATAACACGATCAGCTTGGAAAGGCTTAACAATAAAGTCTTTCGCACCAACCTTAATTGCATCCAGTACCATGCTTTGTTGTCCCATCGCAGAGCAAATAACAACTTTTGCATTCGCATCAATTTTTATAATTTCTTTTAATGCTTCTAATCCATCCATTTCTGGCATTGTAATATCTAGTGTTACAATATCAGGCTGAAGCTCTTTAAATTTTTGAATTGCTTCTAATCCATTTTCTGCTTCACCGATAATTTCAAATTCAGTGTTGCCTTTCAATAAGTTTTTAATCATTGTTCTCATAAACATCGCATCATCTACAACTAAAATTTTATGTGCCATTCTTTTAATTCTCTCCTTCTATGTATAACCATATCTTAATATTTAATCTTATCATTCTCACCCATTATACAAAATAACACGAGAAAATTTAACATTTTTTTTAAAGAATTTCTACATTTTTATTATTTTATTAATAAAATAGAAATATATTATTCTTTTACATATATAACAACACGACGATTCTTTGCCCAATTCTCTGGTGAATCATTTGGTGCTACTGGTTTTGTATCCGCATATCCTACTGCTGCCAACCTTTTATCATCTATATGATACACCTCAACAAGATGGTGAATCATATTTGCAGCACGAGCTGAAGATAATTCCCAGTTTGATGGGAATTTCTCATTATGAATTGGTCTACTATCCGTGTGACCTTCTACGACAATTGGATTTGGAACAGATTGAAAAAATCCCGCTAATCCACTTATAATATCTTTCGCTTCAGGTTTAATGTTTGCATCTCCTGTATCAAATATTAAATTATCTACAATAACAATACTAACACCTGTATCTTCACGGTAAACTTTTACCTCTTCAATTCCATTATCTGTTACATAATTTTTTAACTTTTTATATAATTCATCCATTCTTTTTTTGGAAGCTACCTTTTCACTATTTTTTTCATGAGAAATATCAGGTATTGTATTTTCCATTACTTGTGCATCCACTTGCCCTGCATCACTAAACTTCTCAAGCATCTTTGAAAATTTCGCTGTATCTTGTTTTGACGTAGCAACTAATAATACAAAAAAAGTAAGCAATAACATCGTTAAATCGGTAAAGGTCGTCATCCAGCGCGGTGATCCTTTTTGCGGTCGTTTTATCATCATACCCCCCCTAAAAAACTAGGCTGCTCGTTTTTCTTTTTTTATTTTCGTTTCATATACATACGTATCCAGCTTTAATTTTAATTTAGAAGGAATTTGTCCACTATACAGCTCTGAAATCGCCTCTATAATAAACTTCTTCTCTGTATACATATCTTCAATACCGCGATATACTTTTTCAGCAAGCGGAATCGCAATCATATTAGCAATCACCGATCCATACAGCGTCGTTAACATCGCTACTGCCATACCAGTACCAATTTGTGAAGTATCCTGTAAATTTTGAAGCATAATGATTAGACCAATTAATGTCCCGATCATTCCCCAAGCTGGTGCAAAATCACCAATTTTATCTAGTAATGTCGCACCTTTTTTCAACTCATATACTTCTGTTTCAATATCCCTCGTTAGTATTTCTTTTAATTCCTCTTCATCGTACCCACTTAGCATTAAGCGAATTCCTTTTTGAATAAAAGGATTATCTACCTGTTCTCCATCCGCCTCTAACGATAATAGGCCATGTTTTTTTGATTTTCTGGAGAAATCTACAAATAATTCCGTTAGTTGTTCTAAGTCTTCTTCTTGTCTATTCAATACAGAAAAAATACTCTTCGTGTATTTTTTTATTTCACCAAATCTATAAGCAACAACAACTGTAGCTGCTGTTCCTCCTATAACAATTAAAATAGATGAAATATCCAAGAAATTTTTAAAACCTTTTATTCCACCGCCGCCAAGCATGATTGCTGCAATTACAATGACGAATCCTACTACAATGCCAAACGGGCTAGAAATATCAAACTTTCTTTTTTTCTTATTTGGTCTAGCTAACAATTGATTTTCGTCTCCCATATTCCTGCCCTTCCTTTTTGTTTTTTGGAAATATTTTTTTATTTTAATAATACGTTTTCGCATTCCCTTATCATTATACTTCCCTTATCCGTTTATCGCAATATTCTCATGAAATTGACACATATTGACACATTTCGTTTTTATATTAAAATTACAATATAGCAATATGAGGAGGATCCATATGGAACATAATATTTTGCAAGTCATTGCACTAGCAGAAAAACTGAAATATGAAATGAGACATAGCTGGCTTTCTAACGGTCGTCAAGAAAGCGTTGCCGAACATACATGGCGTATGTCACTAATGGCTGTCTTGGTTCAGCCTTATTTAGATAAAGAAGTAAACATGGAAAAGCTACTTAAAATGGTTATTATTCATGATCTTGTGGAAGCTGAAGCTGGGGATATCCCTGCTTTTGATACAATGGATAGCCATGAATTACAATTAAAAAAACAAGAAAATGAACAACAAGCAATTTTACACATTAAACAGACACTAGAAGGTCCTCTTGGTGAAGAATTGTACGATTTATGGATGGAATTTGAAGCGAAAGAAACATATGAAGCCAAAGTTGCAAATGCTCTCGATAAGCTAGAGGTAAAGATTCAGCATAACGAAGCAGATATCGATACTTGGCTTCCAATTGAACATAAAATGACATTTCAAGTTGCTAAGCATACAGACTTTGACTCCTTCTTATCAAAATTACAAAAAATCATTGAACAAGAAGGTGAAAAGAAATTAATTGCTGCGGGCATTGATGTCGAGGCTTGTAAACAATAACAACTTCTCTAGGAGAAACTACGATAACTTTATATATACATCAATTAACAAACCGACATAAAACCCATCTTTTTTAGGTGGGAGAGAGCATCTNNGCCTTTTTCTGCCACATACAAAGTAAAAACAGAACGAGCAAACGAGTGTAGGTTACTTTGTATTCCGCATAGCAGCGAATTTAGATGCCGAAAAATTAAAATGGATTTATATAGACACTCTATTGAGTGTCTTTTCTTTAAGTTGTTATATAAATACCAACTTAAAAACCTCTTTTTTAGATGGATGAGAGCATCTGGCCATGC
>NZ_JBALQK010000170.1:16083-16438 GCF_036965845.1 Bacillus sp. JJ1127
TCGAAAAATTAAAATGGATCTATATATTTCACAACTTTTTTTATACGATACGCCTTCAGAAAATTCCTCACCATGTTTTCCCACCCAATAAACTATTAATCAGAATATACATTAATAGAGATGTTAATTGTTTGTAACTACCAAACAGTTGAATTGATCCCTATTTATCTCGTTAACTGCCCACACAATGTCACATCATTTTTCTGTTCATTCATAAACCTATTAATTAGTATATCTAAATCTCGACTAAATAATACAACTTTATCATGAGCTAATCCATATTTAGCAACAAGTACACTTAACTCTTGTTTTTGATCTTCTATTTTATCTTGTAATTGTCTCATCTCCATCTCTA
>NZ_JBALQK010000170.1:16497-16756 GCF_036965845.1 Bacillus sp. JJ1127
TCTCATCTCCATCTCTATACAAAAACTCCCTTTTCCCATATTATTACTTTTTAAAGTATAATTCATCTTTACATATAAAAAAATAGAAAAATGAATATTTCTTAAAAAATTCATAAATTGTAATTTATCGTTATTGAAATACACTATTTTTTCATACTTTTGTATGAGACAATCCCATCCTTTTTCATGATTTAAATTGGCAATATATCGTTTAACATTAAAAATAAAAGATGTAATTTAATGGTTCATCACCAAAAGA
>NZ_JBALQK010000170.1:16892-18789 GCF_036965845.1 Bacillus sp. JJ1127
CTTTTTCAAAAAATCAACCTCATGTTACGGTGATGAATCAATTTAATTACATAATTTTATAGGAGGATTCCAATGATTAAAGGCTTATATGAAGCACATTTACCTGTCCGTAATCTACAGATATCCATACCATTTTATGAATCATTAGGTCTCAAATTATATAAAAAATATGAGAACGCTGCTTTCTTTTGGATTGTAGAAAATGAAAGTTGGCTCGGGCTCTGGGAAGGCGAAGAATATAAAGTAAAGTATCACCCTTCTCTACGGCATATTGCTTTTCAAGTGGAAATGAATGATTTAGAACATGCCATAGAATGGTTAAATAACAAAAACATTGCTGCAAGAAAAGACTTTGGAATGGAACCAATTGAACCAATCGTTTTTCCAGAACAAGCACATGCATCTGTGTATTTTCATGATCCTGATGGGAATAGTTTAGAACTCATCGCAAGACTACCTTTTGAATTAGCAAATATGAATAAGATATATTTAAGTGAATGGAAAAGATAAGTACAACTATTGTTAGGAAAAGAGAGCTAATCCCTATGTCATCACAACCTATTACATATCGTAATCTTCTAAAACAAAATAGTGACTTTACAAAACTCTTTTATGGGCAAACATTGAGTGTACTTGGAGATTGGTTTCACACCATTGCATTATTAACACTCGTGTATAGTGTAACGCAATCTTCTTTCATGCTTGCGCTAACCTTTATGAGCAAAAGTTTGCCCCAGCTACTCCTCAGCCCTTTCATCGGTGTAATTGTAGATCGTTTTTCAAAAAAGAAAATCATGATCATGACCGATATTTTACGCGGAGTGATTGTCCTTACTTATTTACTAACGATCTACCGAATTGAAATCATTTTTATTGCTAATATCATATTGGCGGTGCTTTCTTGCTTATTCGAACCAGCCAAACAATCTTCTATAAAAAGAATTGTAAAGCAAAGCCATTTAGTAACCGCAAACTCTCTTTCTAGTACAATGAATGGTTTTATGGCCATCATTGGTGCTTCACTAGGCGGGATTACCGCTCAGATACTAAGTGTAGAAGCTGCTTTTTTTATCAATAGTATTTCTTTCTTACTTTCTGCCTTTTTCATTTTTAAGACAACCATTCCTTTTACTGAAACATCTAAAACGAAGGCACCATTTTTTACCGATATTAAAGAAGGCTATACATACATATTACGGCAAAAGGTTATCATGGCTTTAATTCTCGTTGGGATTTCATGGGGCATTATTGGCGGTGCCTATCAGCTGCTTTTAACAATCTACGCCGAAAGTATCTTTCATGCAGGGAATACTGGAATTGGCGTTTTATATACCGTCCAAGGTGCTGGCCTTATGATTGGGAGTTTACTTGTCAATCTTTATATTGGCTCAAATGAGAAAGTAATGAAAAAAGCATTTGGCTGGGCTTATTTATGGCAAGGGATTTTCTTTCTCGGTTTCGTTCTTTCCGATCAACTTATTATTGGCATCTTTACACTACTAGGTATGAGAATTGCTGGAGGAATGATAGTTCCACTCGATACAACATTATTACAAACCTATACGAAAGAAGAGATGGTCGGCAAAGTATTTGCATTTCATTACTCAATTTACGGCTCACTTATACAGCTCTCTATGTTTATCACGGGATTACTTCTAGAAAGAATTTCTCCTCAAGTAATCGGTAGTGTTCTAGCTGTATGTTGTATTTTCGTTAGTTTTATATGGCTATTTCTATTTTACAGCGGAAAGCTATACGACAATTCTTCCTCTATTCGATAGCATGTGTATCAATAAGCATGCTATCTTTTTTTGTATTCTATATAAATCCATTTTAATTCTTCGACATCTACATCCTTGCTATGCGGAATAACAAGTAACCTACACTCGTTTGTTCT
>NZ_JBALQK010000170.1:18841-21838 GCF_036965845.1 Bacillus sp. JJ1127
TAACCGCTTCTATGCATGGCCAGATACTCTCTCCCGCCTAAAAGAGGGGGTTTATATCTTTTTAATTAATGTATATATATGTCGAAATACTTATGACAAAACGAATTTCTTTACTCTCGAAACCGAGGTTGCAGCTGATCTCGTTTCTATCCAGATTACTGGAATAAGTAGTGCATTACTTATTCTCTTCTTTTCTTGTATACTAGCACTATGGGTGATGACTCCTTCATGAAGTAACTACTATCATACTGCAGAAACTTCAGTAGATTTTTAAAATACATCCCCCTCACTTACTCAAAATAATGAAAGAAGATGCGATTTATGGAAAAAAACTTTGCTATTGGTGTACTCGATTCTGGTGTAGGTGGATTAACAGTTGCAAAAGAAATCATGAGGCAATTACCGAAAGAAACTATTTATTATTTTGGTGATACAAACCGCTGTCCTTATGGGCCACGTTCAAAAGCAGAGGTGCAACAATTTACACTTGAAATTGTTGAGTTTTTAATGCAGTTTCCTTTAAAAGCAATCGTAATTGCTTGCAATACTGCTTCTGCCGCTGCATTGGAGGAAGTTCAAAAGAAGATATCTATTCCTGTAATTGGTGTAATTGGACCAGGTTCTCGTGCCGCATTAAAAGTTTCTAAGCAAAATCACATTACTGTAATCGGTACGAAAGGGACAATCGCTTCACACTCTTATCGTAATACTTTAAAAATGATTCAACCAAATGTACAAGTATATGAATTAGCCTGTCCAACACTTGCTTCATTGGTAGAAAATCATCTTCACGAAACACAGCTTGTAAAAGAAGAAGTAACAAAGGCACTACTTCCTTTAAAAGGAATATCATACGATACACTTGTGTTAGGATGCACGCATTATCCACATTTAGAAAAAGTGATTTCAAGTATTTTAGATGATACAATTCATATTATTAGTTCTTCTGAAGAAACAGCGATTGAACTAAGTGCGATTTTACAACATCAAAATTTACTTGCAGATACAAATTTTTTACCACAACATCGCTTTTTCACAACAGGCGAACCACATATATTTGAAAATATTGCTTCTGCATGGCTCGAGTGTTCTATTCGTGCTGAACATGTCAATTTAGAAAAATCTCTGCTGCATACAATACACTCATGAAGAAAAGCGGCTCTAAATAAGCCGCTTTTCTTTTTCAATCAAAAACATTTACAAATCCTACACTCTCTGCAACAGCAATCGAAGGCAGATCTGCTTTTCAAACTTTATTTTTTATTAAACCCTTTTTCACTCAAAAATTCCTTCATATGTAATCGCTTCTCTTTTGACATGAAAGCACTCATTGATCCTGTCCATGTTACATTCTTTTGATTGGTAGATCTTCCCTTATAGTATTCATTCGTTGTTTGGTCATATTCTGCTAATAATTCATCATATTTATTTTCGTCATATGCATTTTCATGTAAAATTGCTTCAACTGGTAAGCGTGGC
Source organism: Bacillus sp. JJ1127 (assembly GCF_036965845.1). NCBI lineage: Bacteria > Bacillati > Bacillota > Bacilli > Caryophanales > Bacillaceae > Bacillus > Bacillus sp. JJ1127. The sequence continues at coordinate 20,321 of NZ_JBALQK010000170.1, forward strand.
TTCACTGCATGACTTTCATCTGGTACTCCAACTGTCATCCCAAACACCGGATATACTTTATCTGGCAAATGAAGTATATCACTAACTTCTTCTGGATTGTTCCGAATCCCGCCAATATAACAAATACCATATCCTAGTGATTCTGCAGCGAGCGCTAAATTTTGCGCAAACAATGATACGTCTACTGTAGCTACAATAAAGTTTTCTGTAGTATCATGTTTAATCTCTGTCCCGTGTTTCTCACAAGCTATTTCTAAACGCTTTAAATCTGCGCAACAGACAAAGAAGGCCACGCAATCTTTCACATGACGATTTCCAGATAGCTCTGCTAATTGTGCCTTTAATGATTCATCTGTTACATAAACAACCGAATACGCTTGAACAAAATGTGATGATGCGGCATGTTGAGCTGCTTGTACCATTCTTTCAGCTATATTTCTTGGAATCGGTTCATTTTTATATTTACGGACTGAAACGTGTTGCTCCATCTTATGTATCATCTCATTCATCAAAATCACTCCCCTTTTTTTCTTCATACTGAAAAATTAACACATCTGTTTCAATATTCACAACTTATATGCCCAGCAAACTGTTTCGATATGCCACTTCTATATTCCAATCCATATCACTTACGATAAAACAAACCCTCCCCCTAAACAAAAAAGAGTAAATTCTTACCGAATCACCCTTTTTTAACTCTATCCATATTAAGCTGCACTCAAAACTTTAATACCTTTAACAATATTCCAAACGAAATAATAAATCCCTACAATTGTAAAGTTTTATCGCTATATTCGATTGGTTAGCCAATATTGTGTAATCGCAAAGTATTCTCGCACATTCGACTGAATGATAATTGGTTTTGGTGTTTTTGCAGGAAGTCCCTCTACTTTTAAACCTTGTTTTTCAGCAATTTTTTTTGCACGGAACATATGAAAGTCATTCGTAACAATCATCCCTTTTTTCTTATTCGCTGGAATAAGAGACTTTGAGAATTTAATATTTTCATCTGTATTTGTCGAGCGATCTTCCATTATAATTCTGTCTTCCGTGATACTTTGTTTTATTAATCCTTTTTTCATAGCCAACGCTTCTGAAATATCTTCGCCTTTTCCTTTACCACCGGACACAATTACAATTGTTTGCTCATGTGTTTTTAAATACTCCGCCGCTTGATCAATTCGATATTGTAAAGAATAAGAAGGCTCTGTTCCTTTCACCTTTGCCCCTAACAGAATCATATAATCTGCATCATCTGGTGCCTTCATATGACCATGCTTATAAATGTTATATTGTAAGAATCCCATATAACCTACGATAATCATCATTACAATTAAGCCATACTTAATCATTTTTCTCTTCTTTAACATTTACATATACTCCTATTTTTTCTATTTTCTTATCATAATATTCCTCTAGTTATTTGTATAGATTCAAATTCCAATTCAATCTATATAAATCCATTTTAATTTTTTGACATCTACATCCCTGTTATACAAAATACAAAGTACCCTACAC
>NZ_JBALQK010000171.1:0-2404 GCF_036965845.1 Bacillus sp. JJ1127
CGCGGGGTGGAGCAGTCTGGTAGCTCGTCGGGCTCATAACCCGAAGGTCGCAGGTTCAAATCCTGTCCCCGCAACCAAATGGTCCCGTGGTGTAGTGGTTAACATGCCTGCCTGTCACGCAGGAGATCGCCGGTTCGACCCCGGTCGGGACCGCCATTTATATAAAGGCTCGGTAGCTCAGTCGGTAGAGCAGAGGACTGAAAATCCTCGTGTCGGCGGTTCGATTCCGTCCCGAGCCACCATTTTAACTAAATATGCCGGCTTAGCTCAATTGGTAGAGCAACTGACTTGTAATCAGTAGGTTGGGGGTTCAAGTCCTCTAGCCGGCACCATGTAAGTTTCGGAGGGGTAGCGAAGTGGCTAAACGCGGCGGACTGTAAATCCGCTCCTTCGGGTTCGGCAGTTCGAATCTGCCCCCCTCCACCATTTACATTTTATATAGGGGTATAGTTTAAAGGTAGAACAGAGGTCTCCAAAACCTCCAGTGTGGGTTCAATTCCTACTACCCCTGCCAAAACATAACATGGCGGTTGTGGCGAAGTGGTTAACGCACCGGATTGTGGCTCCGGCATTCGTGGGTTCGATTCCCATCAGTCGCCCCATTTATTTTAAATATTTACAAATTAATTTAACTATGATAAGATAGACAATGTCTTATTTAAATATTAATGGTAATAAAATAAGTGTTGAAACTATATAATGTATTAATAATTCGGTGGGCTATAGCCAAGCGGTAAGGCAACGGACTTTGACTCCGTCATGCGCTGGTTCGAATCCAGCTAGCCCAGCCATTTTTGCGGAAGTAGTTCAGTGGTAGAATACAACCTTGCCAAGGTTGGGGTCGCGGGTTCGAATCCCGTCTTCCGCTCCAAATTTAATATGGCGGCATAGCCAAGTGGTAAGGCAGAGGTCTGCAAAACCTTTACCACCGGTTCAAATCCGGTTGCCGCCTTTCTTATTATGCCGATGTGGCGGAATTGGCAGACGCGCACGACTCAAAATCGTGTTCCTTCGGGAGTGTCGGTTCGACCCCGACCATCGGTATCAAATAGCGTGGTAGAAAAAGACTCTAACAGAAATGTTAGAGTCTTTTTCGAATATGAAACAGCTGAGTAGAACGAAAATAGAGCTTTTATTACCTAATATTACATGTGGTGAAGCAAGTGGCGTAGAAATGAAGAAGTTAGTGAAAAACTTTACATCACTCATAATTCACCACAAACTGTAAAATCATGTTATTTGAGTATTACACTCGTAATGAATTATAGAATTAAGGTATAATATAATTTGGTGAATGAACAAAAATTATATCGATTTATATTATGTCAGTAATGCGAATTGATTAAGAACTTTTTGTATTTATTTTGAAAAAGTGTTGAATAAACAGTGTATTTCATATTAATATTTTTTATGTAGATTTAAACGTGAAAGAGAGTGGAACAGTATGGGCCGTAAATGGAACAATATTAAAGACAAAAAAGCGTCAAAAGATGCAAATACAAGCCGTATATACGCTAAATTTGGACGTGAGATTTATGTAGCAGCAAAACAAGGTGAGCCGGATCCAGAATCAAACCAAACATTAAGAGTTGTATTAGAGCGTGCAAAAACGTATAGTGTACCAAAAACAATTATTGACCGTGCAATTGAAAAAGCAAAAGGTGGTTCAGAAGAAAACTATGACGAGCTTCGTTATGAAGGATTCGGACCAAATGGATCTATGGTAATCGTGGATACACTTACAAATAACGTAAACCGTACTGCAGCAGATGTACGTGCTGCATTTAGTAAAAATGGTGGTAACATGGGTGTAAACGGATCTGTAGCATATATGTTTGATGCGACAGCTGTTATTGGTCTTGAAGGAAAAACATCAGATGAAGTTCTTGAGATTTTAATGGAAGCAGATGTAGATGCACGTGATATTTTGGAAGAAGAAGAATCTGTTATCGTTTATGCTGAACCTGATCAATTCCATGCAGTACAAGCAGCACTTAAAGATGCTGGTATTACTGAATTTACAGTTGCAGAATTAACAATGCTTGCACAAAATGATGTAGAACTTCCAGAAGATGCACAAGTACAATTTGAAAAAATGATTGATGCATTAGAAGATTTAGAAGATGTGCAACAAGTTTACCATAACGTAGACTTAGGTGAATAATGAAGAAAAAAGACCCTTTCGTTTAATGAATAGGGTCTTTTTTCTACTAAAATTTTTTAATGAAGAAAATATCGATGCGTATATAACGCGTCCTCATATGAGATCAAGAACGCTTGATGCGATGAAGGCAACTCATTTTATTCCATATGAAACATGGAAGGTGAAACCTTATAATCTAGTAGGACGATTATAAAATTATATATATTTTTATATAAATCCATTTTAATTTTTCAACATCTA
>NZ_JBALQK010000172.1:0-5453 GCF_036965845.1 Bacillus sp. JJ1127
AAAAGAAACATAAGATTGCCGTAAATCATAGTTTTTTAGAAATTATTCTTCGGAAATTCGAAGTAAAACATTGCCATAAATACACTATTTTTATACAGTTAACTGAGAAGCACTATTTCATTTTATCCTCCCATTCTCTTAATACTTTTCTATGAAACAACCTTTGTTAAAAACCCAACCTTTATTTCATTTTCCTGAAATTTTATTAATAGGACAACTTCATGCCCAATTTCTACAATGAATGACTGTGCTGAATTAGTAGAATGGGCAAACAAAGTGGTTAATTTTTACGAGTTATAATATCGAATAAGAAGGTGTTAAAATGTCTAGCCATGCCAACTTACAGATAAAAAGCTATATTCATTCTCTTGAAAAACAGAGGACATTATACAAAAGAACCTTACTCATTGTTAGTATGTCTCAAATTTTTGGAGGAGCGGGTTTAGCCGCTGGGATAACGGTAGGTGCTCTCCTCGCTCAACAAATGCTTCAGACGGAAGCCTTTGCTGGATTACCAGCTGCTCTTTTCACCTTAGGTTCAGCAGGAGCTGCTTTATTAGTTGGGAGACTCTCCCAGAAATTTGGTCGGCGTGTTGGTTTATTCACAGGCTTCTTAGTGGGAGGAATAGGAGCCCTTGGCGTAGTTATCGCCGCAATACTTAATAGTGTTTTTCTTTTATTTATTTCGCTATTTATTTATGGTGCGGGGACAGCAACAAATTTACAAGCTCGATATGCTGGAACAGACTTGGCGAATAATAACCAGCGTGGGGCAGCTGTAAGTATAGCGATGGTATCTACAACATTTGGTGCCGTAGCTGGTCCTAATTTAGTCGAAGTTATGGGAGACTTTGCTCTTTCAATTGGTGTACCTGCCCTAGCAGGACCCTTTATTTTAGCTGGAGTAGCTTTTATATTAGCAGGGCTAGTCCTCTTCATTTTACTGAGACCCGATCCATTTGTTATTGCACAAGCTATTGAATCTTATAACAAAGAAAACAAAAAAGAAGACACAACTTTTATCGTGAATCATGCAAGTAATAATAAGGGAATTATCCTGGGAGCAACAATTATGATTCTGACACAATTAATCATGGTTGCCATTATGACGATGACCCCTGTTCATATGGAGCATCATGGACATAGTATAGGAGCAATAGGACTTGTGATTGGTATCCATGTAGGGGCTATGTATCTTCCATCACTATTTACAGGTTATTTAATTGATAAAGTTGGAAGAATATCAATGGCAATTGCATCTGCAATGACTTTGCTACTTGCAGGTTTAGTTGGAGCATTGGGATCAGGCGAAAGTATGATTTCTTTAATTAGTGCACTTGCTTTACTTGGTTTAGGATGGAACCTCGGCTTAATAAGTGGCACAACTCTAATTGTTGACCACACACACTCTTCTAATCGAGCAAAAATTCAAGGTACAGCGGACGTTTTTATTGCCTTAGCAGGTGCGTCTGGAGGAGCTATGTCTGGGATGATCGTTGCAAATTCAAGCTACACGACATTATCATTAGTTGGTGGTCTGTTTTCATTAATCTTAGTACCTGTAATTTTATGGTCTCGTAAAGCCAGATAATATCCTATATTGTGATAATTCATGTATAATTTTCCCTGATTTGAGCTGCGTGGACTTCATCATTTACCACGAAACAGCATGTCTTTTGCCATATTCAAAATTGCCCGATATATCACTTCTTCCAGATAGTATAATCAGGAAAAGGAAGGTGAATGAGCTATGATACAAAAAATAGGTTGGGCTAATCTAATGCGTTTAGTTTCGTTAGGAATTTTCGGGGCCTTCTTATCAGGTTTTGCTAAATCGATTCCTAACAATACTTTGTCCTGGGGAATCCTTGCTGTTGGAATTGTAATTACATTTGGATCTTCTCTTACAGGGCTTTACTTACTTAAAAAAAATAGAGTGTAACAACGGATAACACCTCCGTTTAAGTACTTTTCATCGGAACCTTTATAAACCCAGTCACAAAAAATCACCTTTTAGTCAAACTAAAAAGGTGATTTTTTGTGAAACTATATTAAAATTTTCTAAGTTATAACTAGTGAATATCATGTTTTTTGAAATTACCGCCCTTTACTTCTGCTACGTCATATACCGTAACAAAGGCATTTCCATCAATTTCATGAATGATTTCTTTCATTTTACTTTCTTCTAAACGGTTAATGACACAAGTGATTTCTTTAAATTGTTCATTTGAATAACCGCCGTAAACCTCATTATACGTTGCACTTCGACCTAAGCGATCTCGAATTGTCTCTACCATTAATTCAGGTTCCTTTGTGATAATTTTAAATGTTTTAGAACCACTTAAACCTACTTCAACGATGTGAATCACTTTAGAAGCAATAAAGTAAGCAATTGCTGAAAGAATAGCTCCTTCAAGACCAAATACTGTTGAGACAACAATAAAGACAAACATGTTTAAAAATAAGATGAGGTCACTTGTCCCAAAAGGTAATTTTCGAGAGAGTAATACGGCTAACATATCAATCCCGTCTAATGCGCCGCCATTACGCAATGCTAACCCCATACCAAAACCGATGATAATACCCCCAACAACGGTAACTAACAATGTATCACCGTGAATAATGGTTGGTACTTGGTGCATAAGAACCGTACCGATTGCTAATGAAGCAATACCGATAATCGAATAAATGGCAAAATTCCTACCAATTTGCTTATACCCTAGCCAAACAAAAGGAATGTTAATGACTGCAATTAGAACTCCTAATGGTAATCCAAGTAGTTTTGAGCTAACGATACTTAAACCCGTCACACCACCATCTGAAACGTTGTTTGGGATTAATACCGATTCTAGTCCATATGCTGTTATAAATGCCCCAATAATAATCATTAATACTCGTAAACCAATTTTTAGTTTATTGGGCTTGTGTTTTTTGATTGTACTCATATAATTCCTCCGTTTCAAACTATTTTCTCTTTTCATTACTACACATTTTTGAATCAGCTAGACTCATTCCTAATAACTATTCTAACATATTCCCATCAGAATACTTATGAAACCTTTGCCTCTTTAAGTAGAATTCCTTATAATCTCTTCTGAAATGTAAAAATATCCTATTTCCTTTTAAATTTTTATTCAACAAAATGCCCCGATTGCAGAATGACAGAACAAGCATATTTTTAAATAACTTTATTGTTAATCAACAGTTTGTAACCTAACAAGGTAATTGTTTTCAGAAAAAAAACCTCTTTATGTTCAAAGAGGTTTTTTGCTGTACATATACTAATATTTATTTTACGCCCATCTTTTCTTTAACTTTTTTTGGGAGTTCATCTTTCTTTATTCCTTCCCAGGATGTTACACCTTTTTTAGTGGCCGCTAACTTGATCTACATGCGCAATGTGTTTCCGTCCAAAAGCAACGACCAGCATGGCCACGAATACAAATACAGCGCCAATTACGAAAGGAACATGTGGAGTATACATTTCAGCAAGCTTATTAGCCAGCCAAGGTCCGATCGCTCCGCCTATGAAACGGACGAAGCTGTATGCTGCGGAGGCCGTAGCGCGCTCTACTGGCGCAACCTGCATAACCGCTGTAGTAATCAAAGTATTATTCGTTCCCAAGAATAGGCCTGCGATGATAACGAAAACAATAATAGCTGTTCTTGATTCTGTCCAAATTCCCATTGCCAAAAGAGTTAATGCAAACAAGGTTAACATCGCGCACATTGATTTAATCGTTCCAAATCTAGCTTGAAGCTTCGGAGCAACAAAGACGGATGTGATAGCGAGACAAATTCCCCATCCAAGGAACACATATCCTAACCCATGCTCATCCAATCCCATGACGAATGGAGCGTATGCCATTAACGTGAAAAATCCGATGTTATAAAGGAATGCTGTAACCCCAAGTCTTAATAATCCAGGGAATTTCAATGCTTTGATCGGATCAAGAATAGAGCTTTTTACTTTCGGCTTTGCAACTTGAGGCATTTTTAATAAAAGAGCAAAAAAGGCAATGATCATTAGCACGCTTACCCCATAGAACGGGCCGCGCCAAGAAATAGAGCCTAATTCTCCGCCAAGTAGTGGGCCTACGGAAATACCAAGTCCGATGGCTGCTTCATACAAAATGATTGCTTTAGCGGTTCCGCCTACAGAGAAACTTACTATCGCAGACAACGCTGTGGCAATAAATAATGCGTTGCCAAGTCCCCATCCGCCTCGGAAAGCGACAATTTGCCCTATTCCATTTGAAGAACCCGCCAGTGCCGAAAAGACGATGATAAATAGAATGCCGGTCAATAAAGTCCACTTAATACCAAGCCTGCTGGAGACAACGCCGGTAATCAGCATCGCAACCCCAGTAATTAAGTTATAGCTTGAAAATAGTAAGGAAACCTGGCTTGGAGTAGCATGAAGTTGTTCTGCAATCGCAGGTAAAATAGGATCGACAAGTCCTAAGCCCATGAAAGAAATGATTGTGGCAAAAAAGATAACCCAAACGACAAGCGGTTGTTTGGCCGATTGATTTTGGGCACTAAGTGAATACGATTGATTTGAATTCATCCATTACAAACTCCTTTATATATGGTTTTGGGGCAAGTTCAATCTACTGTTTACAGTTCCCTGATTGATATCTCTTATCCATCCCCTTTATATTGAAAAAGCTATGATTGCAATTTCGTTACAAATGTTAGTATAAAACTTTATAACCTTTACGTCAACGTTAACTTTAATAGACGGAAAAGAATGATTTTATTAATAAGCCCCTCTTCATGGTTAGCCTAAACCGCTTGTTTTTTCTGAAAAAGCTCTGGTTGTAGTATAATATTCTTGAGCTTAAAAACTACATCCTGTTAGTGTAATAGTAAAAATAAAGAAATATAGGGACGAAATGATAGACGAAATAAAAATAGATGACGTAGCGAAACAAAGCGGTTTAACGAAACGAACCATCAGATATTACGAACAAATCGGACTGCTGCCTACCCATCAAGCTACTATTTTGAAGTACCTCCAAAACAAAAATTTTATCCCTCCACAGTTGTCTATTTTTTTATTTTGGAGAACAATGAATTTCTTAACTCGATGGCGATGTGGCGCTATCTCCAAATACTCTTCCTTATAATTTTTTAGAAGCATAACTTTGCCATAAATAAAAAGAACCATAACCTTGCCGAAACGGCAAAATTATGGTTCGAATCACAATTAGGCTTTAATTAATGACTAATATTAGCAGTTGGGTATAATGTCGTTCCTCCAAGTGAAACTTTTATTTCATTTGTTAATGGAACATTTTGTTCATTAATAATTGTTCTCCACCATTCCCATGCAAGACCTGTACATTCTCTCGCTACGACTTTCACATTTTTTGAATTAGGTGGAAGTGGTATGACTGTAGAGAAATGAGCAGTTTTGTCTTTTCCGTTTCCTTCCCAAGTTTTATGGG
>NZ_JBALQK010000173.1:0-2359 GCF_036965845.1 Bacillus sp. JJ1127
ATTTTGGAGTTATTTGACGTTTACTTCACTTTTTTTCGGCATTCTGCATCTAGACAGTAAATCCGTTGACCATGGCAAGACTTTATCAATTTTTTGCCGTGAGTTCCTCTACTTGAGCTTGAAGTGATTCAATTTTGGATTGATTTGAATGTGAAGGTGTTGTTTTCATAGATAACTCCATTCGACAAAATTATTCAAATTCCTTTTTCAATATGATTTTTATAGAATGGTTCTCGCGTGTACAGCTTGATGTCCTTGTTTTTGTTGAAAAACCAATCCACATGTAGTATGTAAGGCGATTATCTCATGGGTTATTTGCAAATAGTAGGTAGGGAATATTTGACGCTTACTTTACTACAACAACATTTTAGTACCTTATTTAACTAACTCCACGACTCTTTAACAGTTATTTCGTAAACTTTTTCATTTCTATCCACCACCTGAACATTACAATCATACTTTTCAACTTCTTGCCCTGAAGCACCAATATGAGGATTTTTTAGATCGAACACTATTTTAGCAGTTGCGCAAAGAACGTCATCTAAGGATAATTTTTCATTTTTAAGTTGTCACTCAAAATCCTTTCCTAAATTATTCAAAGCTTGCTTAATTACAGGAATTTCAAAGTCTTTAGTGATAAATGATAAAATAGTCGTTTAATTCTGAGGCCATACATACACATAACACCGTCTGAAAAATACAAACGGTGTTAAAATAGTTGTTTATTATTCACTTACTTGCAATTATTCATCACAGAAATAATACCAATAATGTCGTTTAAAAACTATCTCTCGTTTCAAATAAAAAACTAAATAAATTTATAATAAATAACCGTTGCATCTAATTCACCATTCGGAGAAATTGCATACCCCGGTATTTTGCCAGATTCTTGATAGTCTAATGACTTGTACAATCTATTGGAAGGATCTCCTTCTCTAGTATCTAATACTAAAAGAGACCTGCTTTCTTGTTTTGCTCTTTCTTCTGCTTTTTGCATAAGAGAGCGTCCAATACCATTACGTCTAAAGTTTGGATGAGTCATTAACTTGCAAATTTCAGCTCTGTGGCTTCCATTTGGCTTTGTGATTAAATGCAATTGAACACTGCCCGCCACTTTATTGTTTCTTTTGGCAATAAACAATATCACCTCTGGTGCTAAGACAGTTTGCCAATACTTTGTCGCTTCTTCTTGTTCTAGTGGAGGTAAAAAGCCTATTGACGCTCCATCATCTACTACGGTTTTCAAAAGTTCAGAAAGCTCTTCAATATCTTCATCAAGTAGTTTAATCTCTTTTATTTCTAGATTTTGCATTACTTTTCCCCCTTTTGTTCACTCAATATATAATTGTATATTATCACTAATTGAAGGAGCATAAAATTAAACAACTTTATTCGTTTTTAAATGTAGTGTAGTGCTTCATACATTCAATAGTAGTGTTTAAATATAGAAAAATACCTGTTTTCAATTAAAAGACAGGTATTTTTGATATTTTAATAGACTTAAAGAAATGAATAAAATGTATAGTTTTTAATCAATTTTTATGATCAATAAAATAAGTATCATATGATTCCTTAAAAGTGTATCCCAGCTTTTTCGCTAGTTCAACAGATTCAGAATTAGCTCCATCCCAACTAGGGTATTTTCCTTTATCTAGACAATCTAATATCAATGCAGAGGCTACAATGGTTGCTAAACCTTTTCTTCTATGGTTAGGGTGACTAGCAACTTCAATCTCGATTCCATCATCATATATGCTAAATGATGTTGCTGCAGAAACAACTTGCCCTTTATTTAAAATAGCATAACCTACTCCTCTATCAATAAAATCATCAATAGAATCAAACTGACTTATAAAGTCCTCTGAAAGTTCATGGAATGACGAGGCTTTTGCTATGTTTTTATCGATTCTTTTAATTTCGTATTCTTCAGGTAATGCAGACAGTAGTTCCTGTATGTGTACCCTATCTAAATCCTCAGGGTTCTTTTTAAATCTAAATCGCTGAAATTTCTCAATTGATCCTTTGTGAACAGTCTCTATCCGATTTTTCCATTCATCCGAATCAACAATTGCAAGAGTAAAATCAGGAAGATTATGAAGTAATTCTTCAGCTTCCTCTATGTCGGGATTTCCAGCATAAAATACAAAAATCCCGACAGTTATTTGAGCCACAGTTGGATTCTCAAGGTTGTCTACCCAAGCATTTCCCATATGTCCTTGGAGATATGAAAGGACAATAGTACTATCAATATTTTCAAACATAGATACTAACTTTTTCCTTACATTGTTATCTGCTTCATAAATCATTCAATTCCTTCTTTCTAAAAATTTATAATTTTACATCGATACTATTTTATCAT
>NZ_JBALQK010000174.1:0-4124 GCF_036965845.1 Bacillus sp. JJ1127
TAAATGTATACATATGTTTATTTTAACGCAAAATTCTTAATATTCATATGTTTATTTTTTTAATAGTATTGCACAGTTATACTAAATCTTCAAAAGGCTGAAGGTAACTCAGTCTTAAGTCTGAGATGAAAACGGTTCTTAAGCTCGTTATGGAAAAAAGAAAAAATAGTTAAGATAAGAGTATCAAATCGAAGGGAGGCAAGCACAAGATGAAACAATTTCTAGCGTTTATCGCGGCTGGTATTTTGGCCTTAATTGCTCTTGGTAGTCTTGCTGGTATTGTAGGATTAGCAATTGGAGCAGGGATGGTGTACTGGAGCTATAAATCATTTGTGCGAGCACAATCATTTTTTGGAAAGTTAGCTTGGGGTATTGTCGGTTTAATCGGCTTGTCAATCGCCCTTTCTAATTCCCCAGCATTAATCGGTATCGTAGCAGTAGCAGTTCTATACTACGGATACCGTGAGTGGAAAAAAGGAAAAGATGTAGTAGTAAATGCTGCTTCAGAAGGTTCTAAACCATATAGCAACTTTGAAGATGAGTGGAACAAGTTAATGAAAAACTAATATAAAACAAATTAAATCATAAAGTAGAAGAGAGGAAGATTATAATGAAACAATCTTTATTTGGACGTGTACGCGATGCAATTTTAGCAGATTTTCATAATGTTTTAGATGAGAAAGAAAGAAAAAATCCAATTGCTATGTTAAACCAATATTTACGAGATAGCGAGCGTGAAGTAACAAAAATTGAAAAGCTAATTCAGCGACATAAAACATTAAAAGCTAACTTTGCTCGTGAACTTGAGCAGGCTCGTTATTTTGTAAATAAGAGATCAAAGCAGGCAATAATTGCAAAAGAAGCAGGGGAAATGCAGTTGCATGAACGTGCATTAGAAGAAGTAGCATACTATGAAGGGCAAGTAGCTCGCTTAGAAGAAATGTATGCAGGTGTAGTGGAACAAATTGATGAGTTAGAACGTCGTCTTTCTGAAATGAAAAACAAGCTAAAAGAAATGAATGCAAAACGTATGGAATTAATGGCACGCGAAAATATGGCACATGCAAATCGTCGTATGAATACGGCTCTTCATAAAATGGATGAGAATAATCCATTCTTACGATTTGAAGAAATTGAAGATCATATTCGTGATTTAGAGCTTCGCGTGAATGAAGATCATGAACGCGATACATTTGATATGAAAATTGCAAAGCTTGAGCGTGAAATGAAAGAAAAAAATGAAGTATCTTTAAACAAAGAAGTAATAAAATAATTGTAGTATATTATAAAACGAGCTTATGATATAGTGATAGAAGAAAAGGGGTTGGAAAGCAATGCCTTTTTCTTCTATTTATATGTAACAAGAAGGGGGGAGCTGAAATGAAGCAACAATTTTCAAAAACACAATTCGTGGGGATGCTCCTCATCATATTTGGATTCGGTCTTTTTCTTGACATGATTTTGGGGCGTTTTGAACCTGGGGGCCTTATTTTTGCAGTTATTATGATTGTATTCGGAAGGCATTATCGAAAAAAGAATCGTTATGTGAGAGGGAACGTGTTTTTATTTATCGGAGGTCTCATTTTTTTATTCTTCCTATTTTCATCAGCGGCTTTTGTGCTCGTTGTATTTGCTTGCTTAGCTTTTATCGGTTATCAACTTATTCAAGGACAGCAGAAGCAAAAAGTTATCCAAGTGGAAATTAAGGAAAAAGGATATATAGATGAAGAAAAACAAATTTATCGCACAGAACCATACCTGAAAAATATGATGGTAGGTAACGTACGAATGATGGATCATATTTATGAGTTAGAGGATATTAATGTTCAGTATGGGGTTTGTGACATTGAAATTGATTTGACGACAGCAATGATTCCCGAAGGAGAAACAGTCATTGTTATTCGTGGTGTTATTGGAAATATTCGGTTGTATGTTCCGTACGATATTGAATTATCTTTAAATCACTCTGTTATTGTTGGTAGAGTACTACTGCCAGGACATGAAGAAACAGGATTTAATCGAAATGTTACATTTAAAACAGAACAGTATAGAGAAGCTCCTCGGCGCATTAAAATTATTTCTTCGCTTGTCGTAGGCGATACGGAAGTGAGGAAAGTATAATGAAAAAGCAAAGAAATATTTCATGGATGTACATTCGTTATTCTATGTTATCTTCTGTAAGTATTGCACTTATTTGTACGGTTGTATATGTATGGAAAAGTAAACAAGATGTATATGATTTGTTATGGAAAGAATCCATTGCTTCTGTTCCAATTGGCTTGTTAATCATGGGTACAAGTCTTCTTATTGGAGGAATTGTAGGATATGCCATTGGTTACTATATGCAGCAGCGCATTCAAGGCTTAAATACTTTTTTGTTTGAAGTAGAACGTGGGAATTTTCCAAAGGATGTTTCGTTTACTGCGGAAGATGAATTCCGTGAAGTAGAGCGAAAAGTTATTGCGCTGGCTCGAAGATTAGAGGAACAGGCCGGTTTATTTCAAAAGGTAACGAATGAACGGGCTCATTGGAATGAAGAGATGAGACAGGAAGCTATTTCTCAAGAAAGGCATCGATTAGCAAGAGAACTGCATGATTCAGTGAGTCAGCAGCTTTTTGCAATGTCTATGATGATGTCAGCAATTAATGAACAGGTAACTCAAATTCCAGAAACAACAAGAAAGCAATTGCAACTTGTTGAAAATATGGTGGTAAATGCGCAATCGGAAATGAGAGCGTTGCTTCTTCATTTACGTCCTGTACAATTAGAAGGAAAAAAATTAACAGAAGGTATAGAAGAGCTGTTAACAGAACTTTCTAGAAAACAACATATGAAAATTGAATGGTTGATTGAGCCCATCCAATTAAAAAAGGGTGTGGAAGATCATTTGTTCCGTATTGTACAAGAAGCGTTGTCTAACACGCTACGACATGCGAAAGCAAAGAAAACAGAAGTACGTCTTCGTCAAATCGATCAATATGCTATTTTAAAAATAATTGATGATGGTGTTGGGTTTGAAGTAGGTGTTAATAAGGCTGGATCATATGGCTTAAGGTCTATTCAAGAGCGTGTCCATGAAATTGGTGGAACATTAAAAGTGCTTAGTTTTCCGAATAAAGGTACACAAATTGAAGTAAAAGTACCAATTATGATAGAGAGAGAGGGGGAGCAGCATGATTAAAGTATTGCTTGTTGATGATCATGAAATGGTTCGAATGGGTGTATCCGCATATTTATCGACTCAACCAGATATCGAAGTAGTTGGGGAAGCTGAAAATGGAAGAAGAGGTTCAGAATTAGCGCTAGAATTAAGACCGGATATTATTTTAATGGATCTTGTTATGGATGAAATGGATGGCGTTGAGGCAACGCGTGCGATTATTCAAGAATGGTCTGAGGCTAAAATTGTAGTCGTAACAAGCTTTCTAGATGATGAAAAGTTATATCCTGTTATTGAGGCAGGGGCGACAAGTTATTTGCTAAAAACGTCAAGAGCAAGTGATATTGCAGATGCAGTGCGAGCGACTTATGATGGAGAAACAGTGTTAGAACCAAAAGTTACTGGGAAGATGATGTCCCGAATGCGTCAAAAAAAAGAACAACCTTTGCATGAAGATTTAACAGAAAGAGAGTTTGAAATCTTATTATTAATTGCGGAGGGTAAGAGTAATCAAGAAATTGCAGATGAGCTATTTATTGCACTCAAAACAGTAAAAACGCATGTGAGTAATATTTTAAATAAATTAAATGTAAGTGATCGTACACAGGCGGTTATTTATGCGTTTAGACATCAATTAACAAAATAAGATGGAACTTCCACTATACACATATAGGGGCTATTGGAGTGGTGGAAGTTTTCTTTATTGATGCAATTTATTGAAAGCGTTATCATTTAAGCGGAAATAATACATACAAAGGTGGAGTGTGTGTATGTTAGTTCAAACAATATTTGAAATGAACAAGAACGAAAAGTTAGGGAATTACGTGAATGCATTATAGGCACTTCATACGCAATATGATATTGAAACAGATTGTATTGCGATAATTGAAGCTACAAAAGAATATTATCTACATATATCAATTAAAAAAACGACATAAAGCCCATCTTTTTAGGTGGGAGAGA
>NZ_JBALQK010000174.1:4238-16175 GCF_036965845.1 Bacillus sp. JJ1127
AAATGGATTTATATATTTCTAGTAAAACAAAAAGATTGTTATGATGTGGTAAAAGTAGAAACGGTTGATATGAATCTTGAGTATTATACGAAAGCATATAGAGTAAGTAGTTTTAATCATGATTCCTATCAAATATCAAAAACTCCCTTAAGGGGAGTTTTTGATTAAGATGCTTTAAGTTCAGAGGAGTTTTTCATTAGTGGTACTGGCTTTGTCCCCTTTAACTTGGCGACTATAAGACCAATCATTGCTCCTGTTAGTGCTGGTAAGAGCCAACCAATTCCTTCAGAATATAAAGGGATCAATTCAAAGTAAGAAGTAAGGAATGTGACTGTTATATTTCCTTGTTTTAATCCATCGAATACACTCACAACTGCAGCTCCGATTAAAGCACCGACATAAACGGAGCGGTAACCACCGAAGTATTTATGGAGTAGTGATAATAGTACGAGTACGATAGCGATTGGATATACAACAAGTAATACTGGAACAGAGATCGCAATGATTTTTGTTAAACCTAGATTTGCTACTAGAAGTCCTAATGCGCAAATGATACCTGCTAGACTTTTGTATGAAAATTTTGTAAATAATGTTGAGAAATATTGGCTACATGCCGATACAAGTCCAACGCATGTTGTTAAACAAGCCAATGTAACGATAACTGCTAATAAAGCAAGACCGTAAGGACCAAATAATTGTTGAACAATAACCGTAAGTAATTGACCACCATTTTTTGCATATCCAAGAGAAACGCTAGTTGCACCAAGCCAACCAAGTGCCCCGTATACAAGTACAAGCCCAGTAGCTGCAACCAGTCCTGCTTTTGCCGTTGCGATAGCAATTGATTTGTGATTTTCTACACCTTTAGAACGGATTGCATTCACGACAATAATTCCAAATGCAAGCGCTGAGATCGTATCCATCGTTAAATAGCCTTCCATAAATCCTTTGAAAATAGGAGAAGTTTGATACTCTTGCATTGCTGGACCTGAGTGTCCAAGTGGTGTAAAAACACTTTTTACAAATAATACGAAAATAGAAAATAATAAAATCGGTGTTAATACATTCCCAATCCGGTCTACTAGTTTAGAAGGATTTAAGCTGAGACAATATACAATGGCAAAGAAAATGATGGTATAAACAAATAATGTTAACTCGCTAGTACGAACTGCTTCTGGTAAAAAGGAGCTAACGCCCATTTCATAAGCGACGTTAGCAACACGTGGAATTCCCATAGATGGACCAATCGCAATATAGACAACAACCGTAAAGAAAATTCCGAATATTGGGTGAACGTGACTTGCAAGTTGCTGCATTCCATTTCCTGAAAGAGAGATTGCAATAACAGTTAATAATGGTAAACCAACTCCTGTTAATAAAAATCCAATCATAGCTGGCCAAAAGTGTTCACCAGCATTTTGCCCAAGCATTGGAGGGAAAATTAAATTACCTGCCCCAAAAAATAAAGAAAATAGCATAAGACCCGTGAAAAATACATGTTTTTTTGATACGGTGTTCATTGTTGTTCCTCCTGTTATAAAAATTCATCCGTAAGAATACAAAAAACTCGTCCCTTAATAAAGGGACGAGTTATATTTACCCGCGATACCACCCTAATTTATACATGTAGAAATATCTATATGTATACGGCTTTGCAACGTACAACATGATACGTGTTCCTTGTAACGGGGGACAGCCGGTAAGAACTTACTACATTCTTCGGTTCTACTTCTCGGAGATGATTTTCGGTTACGTACTGAACATTGGCTTTCAGCAAAATGCCAACTCTCTGGGGAACAGCCCTATAACGTACTCGTTCTCGTCAATGAATTTTGTTTAAGTATTCTGACAGTATTTTCACATGTTTTTTTAGTAAAGTCAATAGATTTTTTGAATAAAATTTTAAAGAGATGTATCTATATAAATACAAGTTGAAAAACCGACCTAAAAACCCCTTTCTTTTTAGGGGGACGGGAGCATTTGGCCATGCATAGAAGCGGACAGGTCCTTTTCCTGTCACATGCAAGGGTGAAAGCAAAGGGAGAAGGAGAGTGCAGGTCATACTTTATTCTGTATAGCAGCGGCTTATATGTGTGAAATTGAGTGAATATAATGTGCAAAAGCTTTCACTTTATTGTATGAGGGAGAGGAATTGTTTTTTGTAAAAAGTATGTAAAACTGTATGGGGGATTGTTAAATTTTTTGAGAAATATGACAATCGAAAAGGAAAGCAGGAATTTTTAAAATTTATAGAGAATAATACAACAATCCACTTGCTGGAAAAAAACAAACCAAAAAGAGGTGACTGAAATGCTTGCGATGGGAGTGTTATTTGGGATTATCGCCATTTGTGGTTTTATATGGTTATATTATTCGCGTTCGTTTAAACAAGCAGAAGTGTTACTCTTTCAAAAAGGTAGTTTGTTGACAAATCAATCTAGATATTTAGTATGTCCGAAGTGTGGAAGTGCACAGGCCAGAAGTGGAGGCTATCAAGAGTGTTGCAAAATTAGATTATGAAAGGAGGAAGCCTCACAAAATGATGTGAGGCTTCCTTTTTGTTTTATTGTTAAGAATAATAAGCATTTCTTATGCTAAATAGGGAGGAATAGGGTTGATTAAGAAATATTCACTACTTTTATTTGTCTTGTTATTAGCATCATGTGGTCAAATGGAGCAAAAAAAGGAGAAAAAACAAGTAGAAGAGACGGTGATTCGTATGGAGGAAACCTTACAAGTAACGATTATACAAAAAGGGAAGGTAGAAAAGATTTTAAAACAGGAAGAAGCAAAGATTGTAGTGGATATTATGAATAAAGCTGAGAAACAAGAGATAACAGGAAGTTTTGGGGAACCGGAGTATGAAATACAAGTTGAGAAGAATGGAAAGAAGGAAACGTATCGTGCGTGGCTTAGAGGAGAATCACGCGAGGGTTGGCTGCAAAATCAAAAAGGGACGTATATGCTTACAAAGTCTGATACAGAAAAGCTTTTATCTATACTTCCAATTGGTGAAAAGCAGAAAAATGATGATACAAAAGGGAACGTTTTAACAGAAGTGACAAAAAAGGACATGCAAATTACTGCTTTCCATATTAAAACGGATGAGAAAAAAATAAACTACACTATATTTTATACCATCTCGGATTCTTTATATAAAACGTTAGAAATAGAAGGAGAGTATTATTTTCAATTGATCTTTCCGGAAAAAGTACAACAGGTAGTCGAAAAAGAAATGAGTGGGCCTATTGTAGGAGAAAAAGTTAGAGAAGGATATAAAAAGTATGAAGTACACCTTACTGTACCTATAGAGAGTGCATCAACTTCTCAGCTAAAAGCATTAGAAACTTATTATGATCATTATGATTTACAAGTATTAAATCATAATAAAGCAAAAGTCGGTACATTTCAAAATATTATTCAAATTGTAAAAGATTATGGTGAAAAAATGAATTTACAAAGATAGATACAATTTTTCCTAGGAAATGATAATAGAGTGAGCCCGAAGGCCCACTCTATTATTTTGTTTTTGTAGAAGGCTCATTAATTGATTTTCGTGTAATAAGATAAGAAATCATAAGAGCAGAAAGAACAATCAAGGAAATTAATAGGTGATTTGGTAACCAATCTAATAGTAGTACATAACTAACTGTATAAAAAATAAGTGTGGAAGCTAAAAAGGAAAGAGTACCTATTATGAAAGATTGTAATGTCATTTTGTGCAACCTCCTTTCAATGTTATTTTCGTCTAAATTTGGATGTTATAAACATGATTTCCAATAAAATAAAAAAATATGGCATAATGGAAAAAAAAGAGAGAGCAAAGGAGAGGAATATGAAAAAGAATAATACAAAAGGATTATGGGGAATTTTAGCCGCAGTAGGAATATTTCTGCTTTCTAAGCTGAAATGGGTATTTGCAATTTTAAAATTCGCAAAATTTTCAACGGTGTTTAGTATGTTACTTTCACTTGGGGCATATGCAACTATATATGGTTGGAAATTTGGTGTAGCACTGATTTATCTGCTTTTTGTTCATGAAATGGGACATTTGTGGGCAGCAAGAAGAAAAGGTATACCGACATCTCCAGCAATTTTCATTCCATTTATGGGTGCTCTTATTGGCATGAAAGAGTTGCCGAAAAATGCAAAGGATGAAGCATATCTTGCATACATGGGGCCTCTTTTTGGATTATTATCATTTTTACCAGCTATTCCGCTCTATATGATAACAAATGAACCATTTTGGGCCCTTGTTATTTTACTTGGAAGTATGTTGAACTTTTTTAACTTGATTCCGGTTTCTCCGTTAGATGGAGGACGAATTATTTCCGTTGTAAGTACAAAAATTTGGATCGTAGGTCTGGTTGTATTACTGGGTTATTCTATTTTTTTCAAAAGCATTATGGGTGGTTTTATTTTTATAATAGGTTGTATGGAACTGTATAGAATAATGAAGCGAAATAAACCGATAGAAGAACTAGGCTATAAAGTAGATGTGATGAAAACATATATTGCCAAAGTTCAAGAGGAATTTCAAGAAACAGAAGCCGTACATCGAACAATTTATATGATCCATCATGAAATGAATCTATTAAAGCAAAAAGAAAAAGAGAATCGGTTAGAAACAGGAGAGCGTCAAAGGATTGAAGTATTGGGGTACTTATTACCAAAATTTGAGCAGTTTGATTATGTACCGTATGAAGATGAAAAAGAAGAACATTTACTTCGGATAAAAGAAGCATTAGAAGTATCAGAAAGAAAAATGAATGAATGGAAAAAAGAAAAGAAACAACAAGAAGATTATTATAAAGTAGATGCTAAAACAAGGTGGATAGTGTTTGTTTGTTATATGGGATTACTTGCAATATTAGGTTATGCTGCTTACAAAGGGCATTTCATTTTACAGGAATACTTGCCGCAGCGAAATGTGTAGAAAAACAGTGTCGAAATGATGAGAAGTATTTATACAGGAATTCCGTTTTTACAAGAGAATGTTACAAATATAACGATTTGTGAAAAAAAATGTAATGTTCATAGTGGAAAAGGAGTTTGGTATATGAAGAAAATATTTGCCATACTTGGAACTATAATCGTGATGGGAATTGCAAGCTATGGATGTATGAAAGTATTGTTATACTATGCAAATAAACCTGCTGGCGTATCTGCAATACCAAACGTGGAGGGTGTGGAGGAAAAGAAAAATGTATTACAATTCATCCGCACGACACATGAAAATTATAACAACTTCTTAAATTATGGTAAAGCTGAGAAGTATACGGAAGGGGATTGGAATCACCTTGTGCAGTGGTTTCAAGAACAAGAACCGTCTTTAAAAGATATACATAAAGAAATAAAAAATGAGAAGATGAAGCGAGATGTAAGACGAAGTTATGAAATAATGAAAAAGGGTATAGAAACTAGGAAAATTGAATATGTAGTTTATGCTCACCGTGTTTATCACGATTTAGACATTTTTGTAAATAAATATACAGGTGAAACAAATATATGGGGATACACAGAGTTTGGAGACGGAAAAGATGTACAGGTCATTGAACAAGTCCTACAATCGCAGTCATAAGCTAGCCTGTTTTGGTTAGCTTATTTTTTTTGTGGGAACGATAGGTAAAGTATGGACAGGGTGATTTAATAGCAGTAATGTGAGAGTAATTTGAATCGTTCATATATTTTTCGCAAAAACACCGTGTTTATAGTGATTAAAATCACAACGTTCATTGTATATTTTGTTTACACTAACAATAGTTAAGAAAATAAAGGAGTGGGATACCATGTTAAGTGCAAAAACGATTGAAATTGTAAAATCAACAGTACCATTATTACAAGAAAAAGGTGTTGAGATTACAACACGATTTTATCAAATTTTATTCTCAGAGCATCCTGAGTTATTGAATATTTTTAATCATACAAACCAGAAAAAAGGTAGACAACAACAAGCATTAGCGAACGCTGTGTATGCGGCAGCGACATATATTGATAATTTAGAAGTCATCATTCCTGTTGTAAAACAAATTGCTCATAAACATAGAAGTTTAGGCGTTAAAGCAGAACATTATCCAATTGTAGGTACATGCTTATTACAAGCAATTAAAGAAGTTGCAGGGGCGCCAGAGGAAGTATTAAATGCTTGGGGAGAAGCTTATGGTGTTATTGCTGATGCATTTATTAGTGTTGAAGCAGGAATGTATGAAGAGGCAGCGAAGAAAGAAGGCGGCTGGAGAGATTTCCGTAACTTTGTCGTTGTGAAAAAAGAAAAAGAAAGCGACGTAATTACATCGTTTTATTTAAAACCGGAAGATGGTGGAGAACTTTCAACATTCTTACCTGGTCAGTATGTAACGGTTCAAATTAATATAAAAGGCGAAACATATACACACAATCGTCAGTATAGTCTATCAGATGCTTCTGGAAAAGACTATTACCGTATTAGTGTAAAACGTGAAACGGTTGCAGATACTCCAGATGGAAAGGTATCTCATTATTTACACGACCATGTGCAAGAAGGTGATATTTTACCAATAAGTGCACCAGCGGGAGATTTTGTATTAAATATGGATTCAAACTTACCGGTTGTATTAATAAGTGGTGGTGTTGGTATTACGCCGATGATGAGTATGTTTAATACTTTAATTGAACAAGAGTTGAATCGTGATATATACTTTATTCATGCAGCATTAAACAGCCGTGTACATGCAATGAAAGATTATGTGCAGAAAATTGCTGAAACACACGAACAAGTAAAAGTATATACTTGCTACTCTTCACCAACAGAACAAGATTTACAGGTGAAAAACTTTGATAAGGAAGGATTTGTTGATTTAGCTTGGTTACAATCTATCGTTCCGACAAATGAAGCTGAATTTTATTTCTGTGGTCCAGTACCATTTATGAAACATATTCATGCGGCATTACTAGAGTGGGGCGTTCCATCTGAGCGTATTCATTATGAATTTTTTGGACCAGCAGCAAGCTTACAATAGTAACTACCACCTTGCTATATAAGAATGGGGTTATAAAGAAAAAACGAGGTGTTATTGCACCTCGTTTTTTGTTTGCTCTCGTAATAAGCGATTTACTGTTTCGCGTCGTACTCCTATGAGTTGACCAATTTCGGTTTGTGTTAATATTTCATAGATAGGAATTTCTCCTAAATATAACGCAAACCATTCTTGTAAACGATGGAGTCGTTCTTTTGGAGAAACTGTTGTTAATTGATCAATTCGCTCTTGCATCATTCGTAATTTCGTTTGTAGTTGCATGGCGATATCAGCATATGATTCTGGATTCTCCTGTAGTTTTTCATACCATGTATTACTTATAATAGGCTCGACTTCTGTTTTCATTAAAGCAATTGTTGTACCATGATACTCCTTTGGTGAAATTAAAGAATGGTGAGGGATTGTTTCACCAGGAACAATGATGTTAAATAAAAATGGTGTTCCATCTTCTTGTAATCGAACAACTTTCAATAGACCGCTTTTAATAAAGTATAATGGCCCTTCTTCACCTTGACGAAATAATATGTCTCCTTTATGTAAAATCAATGTTAGCACCTCATTTAAGCATTTCTACTGGTTCATTTTAACCGTTTTATAGTGTTTCTGTATTAAAAATATAAATATAAAAGAAGATAAGCTTACAAAACAGCAATTTTATTGACGAAATGTATGCTATTACAGTAGTATACTATTTAGTGTGTAATAGTACTAGCAATGAATACGCTGTAGGGGGGTTAGTATATTGTTAGATGCGAAGATGACTGATATGAAAATTCCAGCTAATGCCATCATACATGTGGAGGAGATGAAAGGTGGAGTCGTTCTATCAGTGGAAATAGATGGCCAAATTATTTATACAATGGCTTATGATGAAGAGACAGATAGTTATGCTGAACTGTATGACCGAAATGATAAACGAGCACGTCAAGTACATGAAGATTTTATGGGGTGGTCACTCCTTCACTAAAAAGATGTCAATATGACATCTTTTTTTATTGAATCGATAGATTATACAACTGTATGCAACAAACAGATGAAATTTGTAATAATTGATTTTGCATTGTTAGCACATTGTAACGGCAAGGTACCTGTTTTTTCGCTATCATAAGGATAACAGTCACAAGTATAGGAGTGATCAACTTGAACAAATTACATATTTCAAACTTGATGTTGTTGTGCGTGTGCGCAGTATTATGTGTCCTGTTAGGGACATTTTTATATTCGTGTGTATAATAAAAAAACGTATTCTAAAAAGAACACGTTATAGAAATGAAGTAATAATTAATTTAGTACCAAGAATAATCAATGTAATACGTAATAAATTAATTATAGCATTACCGCTTAATTTCGTATTAATATAAGCACCGATTTTTCCTCCAACCCAAGCGCCAGGAATAAGAATTACTGCGTAAATCCAGCTAACATTTCCAAAAGAGATGTGGGTTAAAGAATTTACAACCGCAGATAAAAAGACAATGAACATTGAAGTTGCGACAGCGATTTGTGCTGGGAAAGCAAAGAGAAGCATCATTGCTGGAACAAGCAGTGCACCTCCGCCAATTCCAAATAATCCAGATATGAAACCGACTGCAAATGCGATAATGATAGAAAGAAACGGTGGAAATTGATAATGAACAGTGTTACCCTCAGCATCTGTAAAAGAGCGCTTAATAACAGTTGCATTTGATAGGGAAAGAGGTTTCAATTTATCGCGTAACATGAGAAGGATCGATATGAAAATAAGGAAGATTCCAAAGTATAAGGAGAAAGTATCCTGATTTAAAAATCTGTTTGCCCACGATCCAATAATGCCACCAGGACCACTACCAATAAATAAAATAAGTCCACTTTTATAATCTACTCGCTTATGCTTCATATAAGTAAGAGTAGAAGATAAACCGGTGAAAACGACCGTCACAATTGAAGTTCCAACTGCGAGCTGTGGTGATAGACTATGCAGTCCGATTAGTAAAGGGACAATAATAATTCCCCCACCAAGCCCAACTAGGCTCCCGATTGTTCCTGCGAGTAAACCAATGAAAAGTAACATGATGTATTCCAAAATTGACAACTCCTCTGTATAACTCATTCAACACTCATTATACACACTTTTCTTAAGAAATAGGTTTGTTCACAAAAAAGTCGCCTTCCTAGAAAAATAAGGAAAACGACTTTTCTTTTGATTAGAACATGAAATGTAATAGGTAATAAAATAAAGCAGCTAATGAAGCTGAAATCGGAAGCGTAATAACCCATGTGATTAACATACGTTGTGCCGTTCCCCATTTTACACCTTTTACACGATGAGAAGCACCTACTCCTAAAATAGAAGAAGAGATAACGTGCGTTGTACTAACTGGTAAATGAATAAATGTTGCTCCGAAAATTACAAGAGATGATGATAAATCAGCAGCTACTCCGTTTACAGGACGAATTTTCATAATTTGTCCACCGACAGTTTTGATAATTTTCCATCCACCAACAGAAGTACCAAGACCCATTGCAACTGCACATGAGAATTGAACCCATATCGGAATATCACTAGAATTATGGAGACCAGTTGTCATTAATGCCATAGTAATAATTCCCATTGCTTTTTGAGCATCATTTGTACCATGTGTGTAAGCTTGTAATGCTGCCGTTCCGATTTGGAATAGACGGAAGTTTTTATTGGTTTTCGTTAAGTTAAAGTTTTTAAAGACAACTTTAAAAATACTATACACAATAAAACCAATAACAAATGCGATAATCGGTGAAATAATTAAAGCTTCAATAATTTTAATAAATCCTTTGAAGTTAATAGCACTTACACCAGCAGAAGCAATTGCAGCACCTGCGATTGCACCAATAATTGCATGCGAAGAACTACTTGGGATTCCATAGTACCAAGTGATTAAGTTCCAAGCAATTGCAGCAAGCAGAGCAGCTAAAATAACATATGAACCGTGTTCTAAAGCAAACGGGTCAACAATATCTTTTGTAATTGTTTTTGCTACACCTGTAAATGTCATTGCACCTAAAAAGTTCATAATAGCAGCCATAATAATGGCATGTCGCGGCTTCAAAGCTTTTGTAGAAACAGCTGTCGCAATGGCGTTCGCTGTATCATGGAATCCGTTAATAAAGTCGAAAGCTAAAGCACAAATGACTATTAAAACAGTTAAAATCAAGACTGTATCCATGATCAAACTCCTTATGCGTTCTTCATAATAATTGTTTCTAACACGTTTGCTACGCTTTGGCAGCTATCAGCTACTTCTTCTAATTCTTCGTAAATCTCTTTGTACTGAATGATTTTAATTGGATCTTTCTCGCGAGAGAACAAATGCTTAATTGCATGACGACGAATATCATCACATTGCGATTCGTAATCTTTGATCTTAATCGCGTTTGTGCGAATATCAAGCAATTTCTTATTAGACATTAATTCTACAGAAGCGGCAATCTCAATCGCACATTGATTAATTGCTTCAACAAATTTAATCATGTATTCATCTGCTTCAGTGATAGAATACATTTCGAATAAACCAGCACTGTGGTCTAATCCGTCTAATACATCATCCATGCTCATTGCAAGTTGCAGGATGTCTTCACGTTCAATAGGAGTGATAAATGCTTTGTTTAACTCCATGATGATTTCGTGAATATATGAGTCACCTTTTGACTCATATTCTTTCATGCGCATAGAAAATTCCTTAAGATCACTAGCATTCTTAATCTTATACTCCACAAAGAATTGTGCGCCTTCTTTTAAATTTTCCGAAATACTCATTAACATTTCAGAAAATTTATCTTTTTTCGATTTAAGCACAAGTAATTTCTTTAAAAAAGATGCGCAAAACTATATAAATGTACTTGGAATTAAACAATTAAATACATTAGAAAATACATCCTTACTGGATATTTTCCTAAGCACAGGTAATGTTGTAGAACCCCATGTCCATCAAAATGCTGCTGAACTTGTTTATTGTATTTCGGGAGCTGCTGTCGTTTCGTTACTTAACCCCTTTACAAATCAAATCCTTAATTTCCCTATCAAACCAGGTCAAGTTGCTAATATTCCACAAGGCTGGTGGCATTATGAAATTGCTTCTGTAGATAATACACATTTATTAGCAATCTTTGATGCTCCTACGCCAGAAGTTATTTTTGGATCTGATATGTTAAGACTAACTCCAGCAAATGTGATGGCCCATACTTATTGTCTTGACGAACAACAATGGAAACAAGCTATATCTCCTATTCAGTCTACTACTGTCATCGGCCCCCCAACAAACTGTAATCAAAACCGAAATGAAATGTATAACTCAGCATATTCTAATCAAACATATATACAGCAGGCACCTTCTTATTATCAGGAGCAAATTTCTTTTCATCCATACTTGGGGTATTAATGTACATTATTATCCAAAAATAAAATTTGCTTAACCCCATTCCTTAGGTTCGCAGTATGAAAACTCCCACCACTTATCCCCTTTGGATTTTAAAGTGGGGGGGCTCGTGTATCATCTTCAAAAGATGCTTAACACGAGTGGAGTTAACACAGCTGCCCGACGGCACAACCCCTCTATTCCATCGGCAAATGCCTTTGGAACTGCTTTTTTTAGGATATTATAGGAACCATTCACATCTGCGTTCAGTAGTTTGTTCTCTTTTGTACGATACAAGCCACGTTTGATACGTTTTCCAAGGTGGGGTTTTCTTGCACATTTTCTGATAAAGTGAAACTGTAGAATGGAAGTTTTCTTCATCCTCCACTGATGGAGAGCCTTCACCAATCGGGCTTTTACAGGCAGATTATCTCCAACTATCTTCCTCTCTTTTCTCTGAATCTTGAGATGGGGGTATTGCTACCCGCAAATAGCGGGATAAATTGGAGCTTCTTCTTCACTGCTAGTTATATAAATCTATTTTAATTTTT